>JBBRXY010000008.1:0-66296 GCA_038238185.1 Acidimicrobiales bacterium | reverse complement strand
GTTCGTCGAGTTGTTGTTGCCCTGGTTGGAGACGTGAACCATGGTGATGGGGCCGTTGATGTTGACGTCCTGGAACTGCAGGCCGATGTCGCCGAAACCGCGCGTGTTGATCTGCGAGGTTCCCCTCGTGGAGATACCGACGACCTCCTCAGGGACCGGACTGGCCGACTGGGCCACGGCGGCCGGCGCGACCTGGACGGCCGGGATGGGCGCTTGATCTGCGACCGGCATTGCCTCGGTGACGGGTTTGGCGTCCCTGGCCTGGGCCTCGGTGGTCCTGATCTGGGCCGGGCTCAAAGTGGCCGGCGCTTGTCCGAACCTCGATCCGAGCAGCAGGAGGACGCCGGCGAAGAACGCGCCCACAAGGAGCAGGCTCAGACCGGCTGGGACGAGCCAACGCTTCTCGATGTACATCGATACACCTCCGGGTTGTGGTTGCCCGGAGCCTGGCATGTTCGGGTCGCCCCGAGCCGAGCGGTCACCGGCGATTGGACGTTTCGACTGCGACGGCCAGTGGGTTCGAAGCTGGTGTCGTTACGGCCGGTGAATGCGGAGCGCCGTGTGTCGGGCGAGGACATCGAGATCCGTGTCGGCGTGCAGTACGGCCACATCGACCCTGATGGCTACGGCGGCGATGAGGCAGTCGATCAGCTTCCGGACGGTGTCACCCCGCCGGCGACACGTGCGGTATAGGGCTGCCGCCTCCTCGTAGTCGACAGGCTCGGCCGCCACGAACGACGCTCGGGCCAGCAGCCGACGAAGTTGGTTGAGGTGGGTTTCGTCGCGAGCCCCGGCGAGAACTTCCATGCGGATAGGGTCACACGTCACCATGTCGTCGCCGAGCAGCACATCGACGCGGTTGCAGACCGAACTGCCGGTGTCCCGCAGGAACTCCACCCAGGCCGAGGTATCGACGAGGATCAACCGGCGCGGCCGGCCCGCATCTCGGCGAGATCGCCCTCCCACCCGGATCCTCGGAGCTGCCGGGCGGTCTCGAGGTCGAGGGGCTCAGCCGCCAGGGTCCGCAGCGCGAAGTTGACCGCATCTCGCTTGGTCGACAGGCGGTACCGCTCCATGACGGCCCGGCATGCGCCATCGTCGAGATCGATGTTGGTACGACCCATACACCTATAATACACCAACCCGTCGCGGTCAGGTTCAGGACGAGGAGCGGTGGCCGAAGGCGACGAAGACCGGGTAGAACATGGTCGGAGGTTCCTGGGCCCGGTCGAGCCGATCGAAGGCGGAGCTCCACCGGTCGATGTCGTCGAGCGTTGCCAGTCCGGCATCTGCGAGGGCGGTACGACCGGCCCAGCCGGGAGGACGCCAACCGGGTGGGGCGGAAACGATCTCGTACCGGCCGTGATGCTCGATCCGCTCGAGCCCGGCACCGGCGAGGAGCTCGCTTAGACGGAGTCCCACGGAGAGGTCGTTCCCACGTTGGCGGTGCCATTGCCGGTACCTCTCGCCGAGGTCGACCACGTCGGGGTCGGGCGGCCGCATGCGGAAGCCGTCGGCGTCGGTGTCGGCGAGGTAGACGACACCGTCGGGCCGGAGGAGGCTCGCGGCGTGGGCCACGATCGCCTCCTCGAGCCCTCCGTTGTGGGCGAGGACGTGGCGGATCATCACCACGTCGACACTTCCCGGCGCGATGCCGGTGTCGTGGGCCTGGCCTGCGGTGACCGAGATGTTGTCGACCCCAGCGCGGGACACCGCGGCCTCGGCCGCTTCAACGGTGAGGGGCTCGCCATCGACGGCCAACACCCGCCCGGCGGGTCCGACCTGTTGGGCGAGAACAACTGACACCGCGCCTGGACCGCACCCGACGTCGGCCACCACCGCTCCCTCGGCGACACCCGCGGCGGCCCATAGTTCTCTCTCCGCCCGGGCGGCGGCCTCGGCCATCTGCTGATACCGGGCCAGCTCTGCGTCGCTGAGCTTCAGCGCATACTCGGGCAACGCCTCACCCCGCTCAGGGGACCGCTCGGGCGCGGGCGATCGCCACGTCGTACAACTCCACGTACCGCTCGGCCAAGCGCTCCATGGAGAAGCACGCAGCCCGAGCCTCGCCTCCGGCAACCAGGGAGTCGGCGGTGGACGGCTCGCGCAACACCTGGGTCAGCGCCCGTCCGAGGGCCCTGCCATCACCCGGGGGGACGAGCAGGGCCTCCCGGCCGTGGCGGGCCACATTGCGGTAGCCGGGAAGGTCGCTGGCGACGATCGGGGTCTGGGCGGCCATGCCTTCGAGCAGGACCATCCCGAACGACTCGCCCCGCAACGACGGCGCGCAGAGCACGTCGGCGCCGCGCAACCTCTGGGCCTTCTCCTCCTCGGTGAGGCGTCCGAGCCACTCGACGCGCGCATCTCCCGCCAGTTCGGCCTGGAGGCGCCGGGTCTCCGGCCCGTCGCTGGCCACCCACACGCGCACGTCGCGCGGGAGATGAGCGAGGGCACCGAGGAGCACGCCGAGCCCTTTCCGGGTCTCGTGGCGGCTCAGGAACACGATGGTGGGTCCGCTCGTGGGCCAGGGCGTGGCCTTGGCGAAGCGTTCGAGATCGATGCCGTTGTAGACGAGCTCGAAGTCGCCACCGAGGGTCGCGGCCATGTCGCGGGCATCCTCGGAGACGGCGCAGTGCAGGTGGAGACGCCGACTCAGGCGGGTGCCGAGAGGAAGCAGCCGCCGGTAGGCGACGGTAGCCCCGGCCGCGTGGAACGTGCCCACGAGCGGACCCGACGACCACACCAGGCTCGTGAGGGTCGGCCCCGGAGCCATCGGCTCGTGGAGGTGGAGCACATCGAAGCGCTCATCGCGCACGGCCCGGATGGTTCGCAGCACACACGGGAAGTCCGGGGCCAACGGAGCAACCGACCCGTTGAACAGGGCGGCCACGGTGTTGCCGAGTGGTATCACGCCCACCTCGGGGGGAGGGCCGTCGCACGGGCCGAGAACACGGGCCTCGTGGCCCAGGTCCCGGAGGGCACGGGCCAGCCCCAGCACCTGCCCCTGAACCCCTCCGGGCAAGGAGAGGCTGTAGGGGCACACCAGGCCGATACGCACAACCGGAGCGTAGCCGTGGCCTGGTAAGACTGACCCATGATCGACGACAACCTGGCGAGGGCGGAGGCCCAGGAGCGGACGTCCAAGGTCGCCTCCGCGTCTTATGACGTGTCCCTCGACCTCACCACCGGCGACGAGACGTTCAGAAGCGAGACCGTGGTCCGCTTCATTGCCAACCTCGTCGGCGAGGCCACGTTCATCGACCTCGATGCCACCGACGTGCGGGAGATCACCTTCAACGGGCGGTCGTTCCCGCTCACGGCATGGGACCGCGACCGCGGTCGCATCGCCGTGCGAGGCCTCCTGGCCAACAACGAGCTGAGGATCGTGGCCGACTGCGCCTACCAGCACACAGGTGTGGGCCTCCACCGCGTCGTCGACCCTGTCGACGCCAAGGTCTACCTCCACACCCAGTTCGAGCCGTTCGACGCCCACCGGGTGTTCGCGTGCTTCGACCAGCCCGACCTCAAGGCCACCTTCACCCTCACCGTCACCGCTCCCGAGACCTGGACGGTCATCAGCAACTCGCCGGTCGAGTCCCACGTCGCCAACGTGTGGCGCTTCGCCGCCACCCCGGAACTTTCCACCTACCTCTTCGCCGTCGTGGCCGGCCCGTACTACGGCGTCCACCGGGCTCACGGCGGGCTCGACCTCGGGCTCTACTGCCGGGAATCGCTGGTGGCCCACCTCGACCCCGACGAGATCTTCACCATCACCGGCCAGGGAATCGACTTCTTCGTCACCGAGTTCGACTACCCCTACCCGTTCGCCAAGTACGACCAGGTCTTCGTTCCCGAGTTCAACTTCGGGGCCATGGAGAACCCGGGGTGCATCACGTTCAACGAGAACTACGTGTTCCGCTCCCGCGTCACCGAGGCGGCCCGGGAGAGCCGGGCCAACACGATCCTCCACGAGATGGCCCACATGTGGTTCGGCGACCTCGTCACCATGCGGTGGTGGGACGACCTGTGGCTGAACGAGAGCTTCGCCACCTACATGGCCTCCCACGCCGCGGCCAGCGCCACCCGGTTCGTGCGGGCCTGGGTGCGCTTTGCGTGGGACCTCAAGGGCCCCGCGGCCAGCCAGGACCAGCTTCCGTCTACCCATCCCATCTCGGCCGACATCGTCGACACCGACGCCGTTCGTCTCCACTTCGACGGCATCACCTACGCCAAGGGCGCCTCGGTTCTCCGCCAGCTGGTCGCCTGCGTCGGGCCCGACGCCTTCCGCACCGGCCTGCAGGGGTACTTCCCCGAACACGAATGGGCCAACGCCGAGTTGGGCGACTTCCTGGCCGCCCTGGAACACACGAGCGGCCGCGACCTGCGCGCCTGGTCCACCGAGTGGCTGGAGACGACGGGCGTCAACACCCTCGAGCCCGACTTCGAGGTCGACGACGCCGGTGCCTACCGCTGCGTCCACGTCATCCAGGAGGCTGTCGCCGATCACCCCACCCTGCGCACCCACCGGGTGGCCATCGGCCTCTACTCCCTGCGCGACGACGTGCTCGTTCGCGACCACCAGGTGGAGCTCGACGTTGTCGGCGCCCGCACCGAGGTGCCCGAGCTGGCCGGGCATCCACAGCCCGACCTCCTGCTCCTCAACGACGGCGACCTCACCTACGCCAAGATCCGCTTCGACGACCGTTCCCTCGCCACTCTGGCGGCCAACCTCGGTCGCATCGCCGATCCCCTGGCCCGCAACCTGTGCTGGGCCGCCACCTGGGACATGGTGCGCGACGGCGAACTGCCCACCCGGCGCTTCGTGGAACTGGTCATCTCGCACGCTGCCCACGAGGCCGACGACTCCGACCTGAGCCGCCTCCTCGGCTACGCCGGCGTGGCGGTCGACGCCTACGGCGACCCGGCGAACCGGGCCACGGCCCGGGGCCGGCTGGCGGAGACGGCCTGGGTGCAGCTGGGAACGGCCGAACCCGGCAGCGACCGCCAGCTCATCTGGGCCCGGCACTGGCTCAGCGTCATCGACGGCACCGACGACCTGGCGCGGGCCCGGACGCTGCTCGAGGGCACGGCCGAGCTGGAGCCCCTGGCCGGACTGGTGATCGACACCGATCTGCGGTGGCAGATCGTCGGGATATTGGCGACCCACGGGGCCGACGACGATGGCGCCCTCATCGAGGCCGAGCTGGAGCGTGACCCCACCGACATCGGCGAGCGGCGGGCCGACACCCGCCGGGCCGCCCGGCCCACCCCCGAAGCCAAGGCCGACGCCTGGGAGCGCCTGCACGGCGGAGAGGTCAGCGTGGCCCAGATCAAGGCCATCGCCGGAGGCTTCGCCTCGTTCGGCCAGGAAGAGCTGGTGCGACCATGGGTGGACCCCTACTTCGCCCAACTCCGCCCCGTCTGGGACGAGCGTCCCCGGGAGGAGGCCATCAACCTGATCAGCGGCATGTTCCCGTCCACCCTCGTCGACGGTGCCGTTGTGGGGGCCGTCGATACCGTCCTGGCCGACGACGGGCTGGCACCGCCCCTGCGGCGCATTCTGATCGAAGGCAAGGACGGCATCGAACGCGCCCTGACCGCCCGGGCCGCCGACCGCAGCGCTGTCTAGCGCCGCCGGTTGGGCCGCCCGAACCGTAGAGCGGGGCCGAACCGGTAGGATGGTGCAAGCGAGACGTCACCCACGGCTGTCTCGTTGACTGGAGACAGTACGTGGTCAACACAGGTGCATTGACGGCTCTTCCGTCCTGTCGCCCGACTGTTCGGGACGCCCGCTGAGCGGGCGGAGGGCCAGCTTCGGCAAGCGGGATCGGGAGCGGGCAAAGAAGGAAAAGGCCGCAGCCAAGCGCGACGCGCGCCAGAACAAATCGGCCGAAGCCGCCGAGGGTGAGGAGGGTGCCCTCGAAGCCGGTGAGGTCGCCGTTGCCCCCGCCGTCAACGGCGAAGCCAGCGAGGCCGCCACGACCCGACTGCTCGAGGCCATCGGCGCACTCCACCAGCGCTTCGACGACGGCGGCATGTCCTACGACGACTTCGAGGAGCAGAAGGCCGAGCTGATGGGGCGCCTCACCGTCGAGTGACGGCGTGACGGTGGCTGTCACGCCATCGGGTACCATGAGTAGGCATCGCCGGGGCTCGCCCGGCGGATCGCCGGCCCTGGCACTCCTCTCCGAGGAGTAATTCGAGGGCTGGTGGGGCCTCCTGGAATCTCCTCGAGTTGGCCTACTGCTTCCTCGATCGGAGTCTTCCCCTTGCCCCTGACCTTTGCCGACATCGGCGTACCCGCCGACCTCGTCACCCTTCTCGCCCGGCGCGGCGTCACCAGCCCGTTCCCGGTGCAGGCAGCTAGTCTGCCCGACGCCCTGGCCGGCCACGACGTGTGCGGCTGCGCCCCCACCGGCTCCGGCAAGACACTGGCCTTCGGGCTGGCGCTGGCCCTCAAGACCGGCTCGGCCCAGCCGCGCCGGCCGCGCGGCCTGGTGTTGGTTCCTACCCGGGAACTGTGCGCCCAGGTGCAGCGCGAGATCGCCCCGCTGGCCGCCACCCGCAACCGCAGCGTCACGGCCATCTACGGCGGCACCTCCTACCCGGCCCAGGCCCGGACCCTGCGCAAGGGTGTCGACATCGTCGTCGCCACTCCCGGACGCCTCGAGGACCTGGTGGCCCAGGGCGACCTGCGCCTCGACGCCGTCGACATGGTGGTCGTCGACGAGGCCGACCGCATGGCCGACATGGGGTTCCTACCCGCAGTGCGTCGCATCCTCGATGCCGCCCGGCCCAACCGCCAGACGCTTCTCTACTCGGCAACCCTCGACGGCGACATCGACGTCCTCGTGCGCCGGTACCAGCGCAACCCCCGCCGTCACGACGTGGCCGGCGAGACGGCGGCCGAAGACGTCGAGCACATCTTCTGGTGGGCCGACCGGGCGCAGCGGGTGGCGATGACCGTCGAGCTGGTCGAGCACCACGAGCGGGCCATCGTGTTCTGCCGCACCCGCCACGGTGCCGACCGCCTGGCCGGCCAGCTGGCCAAGGCCGGCGTCCGGGCCGTGGTCATCCACGGCAGCCGCAGCCAGTCACAGCGCGACCGGGCCCTCGCCGCCTTCACCAACGGGGCGGCCGAGGCACTCGTGGCCACTGATGTCGCGGCCCGGGGGATTCACGTCGAAAAGGTCCCGTGTGTGGTCCATTTCGATCCGCCCGCCGATCACAAGGATTACGTGCACCGTTCGGGCCGTACCGGCCGGGCCGGCGCCACCGGTACCGTCGTCTCCCTCGTTGGCGCCGAGCACCGCTCGTCGGTGCGGGCGATGCAGCGCGCCCTTGGCTTTCCCCAGCAGGTCGACCATCGCAACCCGCCCGCGAGGATCGAGGGTCGCACGCCCGTGCAAGTCGCCCCTCGTCCTGCGCCCGCTGCCTCCCGCCCCGGCCGCCCCGGTCCCGGTCGCCGGAGCCACGGCCCCGGCCCCGGCCCCGGCCCCGGCCCCAAGGCACGCAACCGCCGCCGACACGTCGGCTAGTCCCGCTGGTGCTAGTCGGTACCGGACAGGTTCATGGTCGCTGTCGGCGACAGAGCCGTTTCGATCCCAGCGACCCCTGTGTGCCGTTGCTAGGGTTGGCCGCTTACCGAGAGGTGGCATGTGACATGAGATCCATCGGGATGCCGAGGCGGTTGGCGGTGGGCCTCGTCGTCGTCGTCGTAGCGCTGGTGTTCGAAAGCAGTGCGCTCGCTCAGGCCACGGTCCGCGAAGGCGAGACGTGCCCGGTGTCCGGCTCCACCGCGGTCAGTTCCACGAGCGGGCGGGCGCTCGTGTGCACCACGCTTCTCGACAACGGCGGGGGCACCGACGGCCTGCGCTGGCACGTGCAGACCCCCGCCAACATGACCGGCGCCACTGACACCACGACCACGCTTGCCTCCGACACGACCACCACCACCACGGTTGTGGCCGCGACCACGACCACCCCGCCGACGACCACGGCGGCCACGACCACGGCGGCCATGCCCACCACCGGTGTCGACAGCGGCCGCTGGGCCGGCGAGGCCGCGAGCCTGGTCGCCCTGGGCGCGCTCCTGCTCATCGCCGCTCGACGCCGCCGCCGGGGTTTCGGCCAGGCCTGAACCTTCCGACCGGGCGGACCCACGGCAATGCCAGATGAAAACCAGCTCTAGATGATCACCGGCCCCAGACGTGGGCCAGCACCCGCTCGGTGTCGCGCAGGTGGTGGGAACCTTCGTGCACGGCATTGCGGGCCGAGGTGAGGATGTCGCGCTCGCCCCAGTCGAATCGACCCATTCGAGTCCAGTCGTCGGACTCGACGGTCTCAAGCGTGGCCGCCATGTCGGCACAGGCGGTCTCCATGTCCGACAGCACCCGGCTGACGGTCCGGTCGTTGAAGCTGTCGTCGACGACCCGGGCCTCCGGATCGAAGAACGGCAGAGTGGGCCGGTCCTCGACCTGGATGCGGCGGATGGCCGGAGCGAAACGGTCGATCATGTCGGCGGCGTGGGCGGCGTACTCGATCGCCGACCACGTGTCCGGCTCGGGGCGCCGGCGGACGAGGACGTCGAACGCCTCGTCGTGGCTGAACGCGGCGAGCGCCGACCGGTAGCGGCGGGGGAAGGACCGGACGGCATTGATGGCGTCGAGCGGCTTCACCGAGTCGTAGTCGAGGCCGCACTCGGGACAGACCCAGCCGCTCATGACGTGGGGGGGGCCTGCGCCCGAGCCTCGTCCCGGACCGCCCGAAGACCGCGGCCGATGTCTAGGAGGTGGTGGCTGCCCTCGTGGACAGCCCGGCGGGCGAGGATCTCCACGCTGAATTCCCGGCCCCGGCGGGTGCCGACGCGCTGCCACCCGTCGGCGGGAACGGCCTCGAAGGCGGAGGCCAGGCTCTCAGCCCGGTCGGCCAGCTCGGCGACCACCGTGGCGGGGACCTGGGTGTTGTAGGCGAGCGCCACCACCTCCTCGTCCGGCGTGAGGCCCTCGAGCACCGGCCCGTCCTCGGCGAGGATCAGGCTGACCCAGCCGGCGTACTTGGCGAACACGTCGCGCACGTGGGCGGCGTACTCGAGAGCCGACCAGGTCTCGGGCGCCGGGCGGGCCCGAAGGACCGACTCGTCCTCACCGCGCAGGAGCCGGGTCAGGGGTGCGCGGTACCGCCGGCCGAACCCCCGGATGGCCACGATGGCCTCGTCGGCGGGAATGGCTTCGTAGTCGAGCCCGCACTCAGCACACGTCATCAGAATAGAAGTCAGTCCTTCCCTGTGGCCCCGGCGCTGGAGACGGTGTCGACCAGGTGGGTTGGGAGGAGATCGTAGTGATCATGGCGCAGCGAGAAGCGCCCGCGGCCTCCCGTCATGGAGCGCAGGTCGATGGCGTAACGCAGGACCTCCGATGTCGGCACGAGCGCGGTGATCATCTGCTCGCTGTTGCCCACCGCCTCGGTGCCCTGCACCCGACCCCGGCGGGAGTTGAGGTCGCCCATGATGTCGCCTTGGTGGGCCATGGGAACGGTCACCTGCAGGGCCGACACCGGCTCGAGCACCACCGGGCCGGCCTTGGCCATGGCCTCCCGGAAGGCGAGGGAGCCGGCCATCTTGAAACTCATCTCCGACGAGTCGACGGCGTGGAACTTGCCGTCGAGCAGGGTGACCCTGATGTCGACCACCGGGTAGCCGAACACACCGGCGTGTCCCATCGTCTCGGCCACGCCCTTCTCGACGGCGGGGATGAACTGGCGGGGAATGGCTCCCCCGACGATCTTGTCGACGAACTCGAAACCACCGCCTCTCGGGAGGGCCTCGATGCGAAGGGTGGCCACCCCGAACTGCCCGTGGCCGCCGCTCTGCTTCTTGTGCCTGCCCTCGGCCTCGGCCGATCCGGTGACGGTCTCCCGGTAGGCCACCCGCACCGCTTCGGTCTCGACCTCGACGCCGAACTTGCGAGCCAGCCGCTGGGCGACGACGGCCAGGTGGGTGTCGCCCATCCCCGACAGGATGGTCTGATGGGTTTCGTCGTCGCGGCGGACGTGAAGGGCGGGATCCTCCTCCTGGAGGCGGTGGAGGCCGGTCATGAGCTTGTCCTCGTCGCCCTTGGTGCGGGGGACGACGGCGACCGACAGCACCGGCTCGGGCAGCTCGGGCGGCGGGATCACCACGGGTGTGCCCTTGGGCGCCAGGGTGTCGCCGGTGGCGGTGCCGGCCAGCTTGGCCACCGCCCCGAGGTCGCCGGCGGCCAACTCGGACACGTTGTCGTGCTCTTTGCCCCGCATGGTGAACAGGGCATGAAGACGCTCGTCGCCGTGGGTGCGGGAATTGGTGAGGTGGGTGTCGGGCCGGATGGTGCCCGACAGCACCTTCAGGTACGAGACCTTGCCCACGAACGGGTCGGCAAGGGTGCGGTAGACCAGGGCGAGAGGGGGCCCCGACGGATCGCAGGCCACCTCGGTCTCCGCATCGCCGGCTACGACGGTGACCGGTGGGCGGTCGAGCGGCGAGGGGCCGACTTCGCAGATCAGCTGGGCCAAGAGGTCGACGCCGATCCCCCGAGGGGGCGAACCGCAGGCCACCGGGAACACCGTGCCCTCGGCCACGCCCCTGGCGAGGGTCTGGTCGAGCAGCTTCACGTCCACGGTCTCGCCTTCGAGGTACCGCTCCATAAGGGCGTCGTCGGCCACGACGATGCCCTCGACCAGGTTGTCGTGCAGCGTGGCGACCCTGCCCTGGGCCACCTCGGGAGGAACCTCACCCCTCGTTGCGGTCTTGGCCCCGTCGTAGGTGTAGGCCACATTGGCCAGCAGGTCGACGACGCCCCGGAAGTCTCCCTCCCCGCCGATCGGGAACTGGACCGGTGCCACCCCGGATCCGAACCGCTCGCGCAGCTGGTCGAGCGTGCGGTCGAAGTCGGCTCGCTCCCGGTCGAGCTTGGTGACGAAGAACATCCGGGGGACGCCGGCCTCGGCCGCCAGCCGCCAGGCCACCTCCGTCTGCACCTCGAGCCCCTCGACGGCGCTCACCACCACGACCGCCAGGTCGGCGACCCGCAGGGCGGTGTGGACGTCGGTGACGAAGTCGGCGTAGCCGGGGACGTCGAGAAGGTTCACCTTGTGGCCGTCGCACTCGAACGGCGCCAGGGCCAGGGCGAGCGAGATTGCGCGTTTGGTCTCCTCGGGGTCGAAGTCGGTGGTGGTCGTACCGTCCTCCACCCGGCCCTGGCGTGAGATGGCGCCGGCACTGAACAGGAGGGCCTCGGCCAGGGAGGTCTTGCCGGCGCCCCCGTGGCCGACCAGGGCGACGTTGCGGATCTTGGCTGCCGGAAAGCTCTTCACGGGCCCTCGTTCGGTTCTGGCCGGTGGCGCCGGGGGCCGGCGTGCCGGTCTCGGGATCCTAACGGGCCGTCGGCCGGTTCGGCGGGGCGACGGGGCCCGGTGCATGTCCGAAGCCACGGGAACGAACTGGTGACTGGTACCGTTGTTAGCTGGCGGAGAGATTTACCGACAGGAGTGTCGATGTTCGACAAGCGATGCCGACCGGACGTGGAGCGCAGTCTCAAGCCCGTCGGCTCGAGCCTCGAGAAGGCCGGGATAAGTGCCAACCAGCTCACCCTGGTCGGATTGGCCGTCTCGGCCGCCGCCGCAGTGGTGGTCAGCCAGGGCTGGCTCGTCGCCGGAGCCGTCCTTCTCGCCCTGTCCGGCGTTCCCGACATCCTCGACGGGGCCGTCGCCAAGGCGTCGGGCACCGCGTCGCCACGGGGAGCCTTCTTCGACTCGGTGGTCGACCGGGTCAGCGACACTCTCGTCCTCGGCGGGGTGGCCTGGTACCTGGCCTCCACGCATCCCGGCCACATGGCCGTGCTGCCTCTCGCCTTGGTGGGCGCCTCCACGCTCGTGTCCTACGAACGGGCCCGGGCCGAGTCGCTCGGGTTCACCGCCCGGGGCGGGCTCATGGAGCGGGCCGAGCGCATGATCGCCGTGGGCATCGGGCTCGTGTTCAGCGTCGTGTTGATCCCGGTGCTGTGGCTGATGCTCGTGCTCACTCTCGCCACCGCCGTCCAGCGCTTCGTCATGGTGTGGCGCCAGGGGACACCCCAGCGCGACCCGGCCGAGACGCTTCTGGCCCGGTGGCGGGCCCGCCACCCGGATTCCGTGTTCCGGCCGGGGGGCGAGGGCGCCGCAGCACGCTGGCGGAACGGTCGCCGCGACGAGCGTCGTTCGCGCGTCGACCGCACCCGGTCCCGCACCCGGCCGTAGTTCGTCTCCCGGCGAGGCCGGTGGCTCGGGATCACACCTTTCTTCTGTACCGCGTCGCCGCCCGTGCCGCGGCGGCGTTGCCCGACCGCGCCGCCCTCCCCGTGTCCCGGGCCCTGGGCGCCGGCGCTTGGGCGCTCCTGCCGAACCGACGGGCCCTGGTGGCCCGCCACCAGGGCCGAGTCCGCCTCCGGGCCGCCGAGCCGATGCCGTCCGCCGAGGCGCGCCGGGCCGCCCGGGGCGCCTTCGCCTCCTACGGGCGCTACTGGATGGAGTCGCTCCGGCTTCCCACCCTCACGGCCGATCAGGTCGATGCCGGGTTCACCATCGAGGGCCAGGAGCACCTCGAGGCAGCCCGCGACGACCGGCGGGGGGCCGTGCTCGCACTCCCCCACCTCGGCGGGTGGGACGTGGGGGGCTCCTGGCTGGCCCGGCAGGGGTTCGCCGTGAGCGTGGTCGTGGAAGCCCTGGACCCGCCCGAGCTCTTCGAGTGGTTCGTCGACCTGCGCCAGAAGTTCGGCCTGTCGGTGATCCCCCTCGGCTCGGGTGCCGGTACCGCCGTGCTCGGCGCCCTACGGGCGAACCACATGGTGTGCCTGCTCTGCGACCGCGACATCGGCGGCGGGGGCATCGAGGTGGACTTCTTCGGCGAGTGCACCACGCTCCCGGCCGGGCCGGTCACCCTGGCATTGCGGGCGCGCTCGGTCGTGCTGCCGACGGCGGTGTACTTCGACGGCGACGGCCACCACGCCGTGGTGCACCCGCCCCTGGCCACCGACCGTCAAGGCTCCCTTCGTGACGATGTGGCCCGCATCACCCAGGACCTGGCCCGCGCTCACGAGGCTCTGATCGCCAGAGCCCCCGAGCAATGGCACCTCTTCCAGCCCAACTGGCCCAGCGATCAGCCGTTCAAACGACGTTTGAAATAACCATAGCTGTGAAAGACATCTAGCTAAAGTTAGTCTAGCTACATCGCATAGAGTGGGCAACGAGATAGGGCTTGCAATCCGGCGCCCGAACGCTTATCTTTCGTAGAGCCGACGGCGGAGGGATCAGCAATGGTCCCCGGGGGTCTATTCAGACGACCACCGGTCCCAGAGCAGTCGTTCATGGCACCGGGAGGCACGCGCCGACCTGGGGGAGGAAGGTTCATGGAAAGGCACACGAAGAGGAAGGTCGCCACGTTCGGGTTTTCCGTGGTCGCTGCCGTTTTGGTCCTGTCCAGCGTGGCGTTCGCCTGCGTCCAGTCCCGCGGCAAGATCTCGGTCACCGGCGACAACGGTCGCACAGCCACCGCCGTCGGCAACGGTCACCATCCCGGGAACAAGGCCAAGGACGACTACGTCTACTGCAGGCCCGCCAAGTACCTCCGGTCGAATGGCGCCCAGTCGTTCTCGCCGAACCCGGCTGCGGGCCACGTCACGGTGAGCCTGGGCCTGCCCCCGGCCGACTGCCAGTACCTCCTGCCCGACAACAAGTCCACCTGGATCACCAACGCCACGACGCCGAACGTCTTTACCGACGGCACCTACCAGGTGAACTTCTGTCAGAGCCAGAACGGTGAGCCCGTCTTCACCGGTCCCCCGCTCATCGAGACCGACCACTCGGGGAGCTGCTACTTCAACGACGGGGTGACCGACTGGGGCGTACTCCTCGGCGACATGACGGTGACGGGCAACGTTGCTCCCCCCACCACCTTCAGGATCCCGTTCGGGGCCTTCACGACCGACCCGGGCACCTGGGCCGGCGTGAGCGTTCGTCGCACCGGACCGGGCGGATGCGGCTGTGGGCCTCCGCCAGTGAACATGGCTCCCATCGCCTTGGTCTGAGACGAACTTCCTGATCCCGTATTTCCACCTACGTGCACACTTCGACCACCGCCCGACCTGCGGAAATACCCGCATGGAGGGCGGTGGTCGCGCGTCAACGGGTATCAGGTGGCAAGTCGCCGGAAATTTCACGCGCTCTTCCATTGATAGCGATATGGCGCTGTGCTAGATTTGCGGCCCTGGTGGAAGGTGGACAACCTTTGGGGGAGACCGTGGTCGTCGGAAAGAGGTCACCCCAAGCGCGAACCGCCCTCGACACTCGTCAAACGCTGACCTGACCCACAGGATCGTCGGGCTCGCGCCCCCACAACAAAGGATGGATGCTGAATGAGATTCTCACGCGTGATCGGCTTGGCCTCGATAGCCGGCCTGGCTGCACTGGGCACCGTCGGAGTGAGCCCGGCTTCGGCTGCCACCAGGACCATCCACTGTGGACAGAACATCAGTGGCAACGTCACTGCTGCCAACAGCATCGGGCCTTGTAGCAACGGCGACGCCATCAAGATCACCACCAGCGGCACCGTGTTCAACCTCGGCGGCCACAGCATCCGGTGCGACAACGGGAACAACCACAGCCGGGTCCAGCAGGGCGGAATCCATATCATGGGCGCCACCGGCGTCACCGTGAAGAACGGCAGCGTGTCCAACTGCGACGTCGGTGTCGCCATCGGCGAGGGTGGGAACAACACCGTCTCGGGCATCATCGCCCACGACAACGTGGCCCACGTGCTGGTGTCCGGGCCCGTCAACCCCGACAATCCGCTGACCACGCCCTGCGACTTCGGCGACGGGATCCTCACCGAGAACTCCAGCGGCAACCACATCACCGGCAACATCGTCTACGGGAACGGCCCGTTCTCGGGGATCTCCCTGGTCGACAACTCCGACAACAACGTCGTGACCGGCAACCAGGTGTACAACCAGAACGTGCCGAACCTGCTGCCGCCGCCCGCACCCGTGGGCACCAACGGCCCGTGTGGACCGTTCAGTGCAACCCCGCAGGGCCAGGGCCGCGCCGACCAGGACATCGGCATCCGGGTCGAAGGCCCCGGCGCCGAGCACAACCAGGTCGTCGGCAACCAGGTGAACGACAACATGCTCGACGGCATCACCGTCCACGGCTACGTCTGCCTCAACGGCGCAGGCGACCCGCCGCCTTTGGGACTCCCCCCCCGTGGCACCTCGAACACGGGCACCCTGATCCAGGGCAACAGCTCCTTCCACAACGGCTTCGACCTGGACCAGTTCGGCCAGCCCGTCCCGGGTGGTAGCGCTCAGGGCCAGGACGGCATCGCCATCCTGCGCCAGGGTCCGTTCGGTCGCATCACGTGCGCCAGCCACGACACCACGATCATCGGCAACTCGTCGACCAACAACGCCCGCTACGGCATCTACGTGCCTCCGACGGGTGACCAGCTCCTTCCTGCGCACAATACCGTCAACGCCAACCTGGTGAACAGCAACGGCCTGGCGGGAATCCGTGTCGACGGACCGTTCCTGGTGTGCCCGTTCTTTAATACGAGCAACACCCCCCCGACCTTCTGCAACGTGATTCGGGAGCTGCGACCCGGCTCCATCAACAACACGTTCGTGGGCAACCAGGGCTCGGGCAACAACACCCACATCGTGGGGTCGAACGTCGGCGGGCGCGACGGCTGGGACGCCAATGTGAACTGTGACAACAACCACTGGATGGCCAACATCTTCGGCACCGTGAACCAGGCGTGTGTGGCAGCCAACGGCGGCACGGGTACGCCCATCGGACCGATCCCGGTCGACCCCATCCCGTCATAACCCGCTGAACCTGTAGTAGCTGTCCCGAGAGCCCGGCCCCACACCAGGGGGACCGGGCTCTCGTCGTGTCCGGGTGCCCCCCCGGGCGAGGGCGATGTGGCTACCCTTCGGGGCGTGAGCGGCGCCGCTCCGGCGAGCCGAGGGGAGTCCACGTCAACAGGGAGCTCCGGGATCGGCGACCGGGTCGTGGCGGTGGCGGTGATCACCGTCGCCCTGGCCCTCGGGCTGTGGTTCGTCCCCGCCCTGGTGCGCCGCCGGGGCCGCCGAGGCCGGTGACGTTGCGCCCCTCAGTTCCTACCGATGTGGTCGGCGGGAACCTGACCGAGGCGGCCGGCCTGGTAGTCCTCCATGGCCTGGGCCAGCTCCGCCCTGGTGTTCATCACGAACGGTCCGTACCAGGCCACCGGCTCACCGATGGGGCGGCCGCCGAGCACGACGACCTCGAGGGCCGGGCTACGGCTGTCCTGGGTGACATCGCCAGCCACGGTGACCACGTCGCCGGCGCCGAGCACAGCCAGCTGGCCACTGGCCAACGGACGACCTTCGACGCCGACGGTACCCCGACCGGCCAGGGCGTAAACGAGGGCGTTGAAAGGGCGGGGCCACGGCAGGACGAGGCGGGCCCCGGGGCTGATGGTGACGTGGGTCATGGCCATGGGCGTGTGGGTGACACCGGGACCGCTGGCCCCCGCCAGGTCGCCGGCGATGACCCGAACCAAGGCGCCGGCGTCGTCGGTGGACAGGAGGGTCACCTGGTCGCGCCTGATGTCCTGGTAGCGGGGCGCGACCCACTTGTCGGCGGCCGGGAGGTTGACCCAGAGCTGCAGGCCGTGGAACAGGCCGCCTCTGGTCACCATGGCCTCGGGTGGCGCCTCGATGTGGAGGATCCCGGAGCCGGCGGTCATCCACTGGGTGTCGCCGTTGGTGATGAGGCCTCCCCCGCCGATCGAGTCCTGGTGCTCGAAGGTGCCGTCGATCATGTACGTCACCGTCTCGAAGCCACGGTGAGGGTGCCAAGGAGTGCCCTTGGGCTCACCAGGGGCGTAGGTGACCTCGCCCATCTGGTCCATGTGGACGAAGGGGTCGAGGAGGGCGGTGTCGACGCCGGCGAAGGCCCGGCGCACCGGGAAACCCTCGCCTTCGAAGCCCGTCGGCCCCGTGGTCACCGACACCACGGGACGGTCCAGGGTGGCGGTGGGATCCGGCCGGGCGATGCGCTCCAGGGTGGTGAGGTCGTCGACGGTGACCGCGGGCATGGCCAGCTCCTTCTCGGTGATCGTCCGGGTGTGGCGCACCGGACCACCCGGGTCAACACTTCGTCCGCCCCGACCCTTCCCGACCTACCCGACCTGGCTCCCCGGGGTCAGCGAGCGGTCCGCCCGAGTGCCAGCGCCACTGCCGTGCCGAGGGCTCCGATCACCCATCGACGGTCCGCCCAGTCATTGCTCATCCATCCGACCGGTGAAGTAGTCGACGGCGTCGGGTCGGACCAGCTCGTAGACGGCGTAGCGCTGGCCGCCAGGTCCGGCCCTGAGTCTGCCACCCGCACACAGGCCACCACCGTGCCCATGCCTCGTATCTTCCATTCGAGGCTCGCGCCCAGGACATCGACATAGGCGGCCGAGGCGGCGTCGACATCGGGAGTCGGGACGTACACGTAGTCGAGCGACAGGAACACGCTCACCATCGTCGCGCAGCGGTGGTCGGTCACCGCCTTGGACTGGCCACACCCTGCGCCGCGGTGGCTGCGGGCGATATCGTCGTTGGTTGAGCAGACCGTGATGGCCGACACGATCGATCCTGAGACCCTCGCCGGCGACCTGGAGAAGTTCCAAGTTGTCGACGTCCGCTACCCGAACGAGTGGGAGGCCGGCCACATCGATTCGGCGCGGCACATTCCCTACGACGATGTGTTCGACCGGGTAGGCGAGCTCGACCGCAACCGGCCCGTGGTGACCCTGTGTCGAAGCGGCAGCCGCAGTGCCGAGGCGGCGGAAGATCTGACTGGGGAGGGCTTCGTCGTCCGGAACCTCGACGGCGGCGTGCTGGCCTGGGCCGCCAAGGGCCTGCCCCTCGTGACCGCAGATGGCAGCCCGGGAGCCGTGGCCGAACCCGAGCCACCCCCCGACGACCGTCCCGAGAGGATGAAGCGGCTCCAGGCGGAGTTCTTGGACGTGATCTTCGCCGTGCAGGAGCACTTCGGTGACCGGGATGCCTCCGAGGAAGAGATGCGAGCCTTCCTGCGTCAGCGGCTCATCGACGAGGGCAGGACGCCGGCGGACGCCGACAGGTTTCTGACCGATATGGATCGCCCGACGCCATAGGACAACTGGTGGTCGATTCTTGATCCTCGAGCCAGCGCTATCCGACCGCACCGCCGCCAGCTCGCGTCAGCGATCATCCGCCTAGTCGTACTGGGACCAGTCTTCGGGATTGTCCTCGGAGAACTGGGCCAGGACCTCGCCGTCGACACCGTCGACCAGCACGATTCCTCGCCGGGTGGGCGGCTCCTCGCTGGAGTACAGCAGGATCCGCCAGGTGGGCCGGCTGCGCAGGCCCCGCCAGCCGAGCTGGGCCGACGCGTGCCCCACCGGGAATCCCACGGCCGCGGCCGCGGCCACCAAGGCTTCGGTGTCACGTACGGACAGGGGCCAGGCCGTGGCCAGGTGGTACCAGCCCACGAGGAGCAGGGCCACAGCCACGACGAGAAAGCCCTGGTTCACCAGGACGTGTCCGCTGCCCTGGTGGGTGGCCCACAGGGCGAAGCAACCGGTGGCAAGCCCAAGGTAGAGCAGGCCGGGGCCGCGCCGACGGCGGATGTCGGGGAACGTGTACTGCCCGACGTAGGCGCTGACGTCGAGGTCGTCGGGAAGACTGTCGCCGGGGTGATCCTCGTCGCCGGCCTGGGCCTCAGGCGCGGCTTTCGAGGGCTGCGTGCCTGAACGCGCCGCCGGCTGCGTGCCTGAACGCACCGCCGGCTGCGTGCCTGAACGCACCGACGGTGCCTGCTGGGGGTCGGGATCGACGTCCATGTACGGACCAGGCTACGGCTACCGGTGGGGCCAGGCTGCGCGCACGCGATCGAAGGTCGAGGGCAGGGCCTCGGGGAGCACGCGCGTCTCGGCCAGCGTGGTCATGAAGTTGGTGTCGCCGGACCAGCGAGGGACACAGTGGACGTGGAGATGGCCGGGCACACCGGCACCCGCCGCCTTCCCGAGGTTGGCGCCCACGTTGAAGCCTTCGGGCGAGTAGGCGGCCCTCACCGCCATCACCGCGTCGCCCACCACTTCCCACACTCGGGCCGCCTCCCCGGGAGAGCAGTCGGCCAGGTCGGCGACGTGGCGCACGGGCATCACCATGAGGTGGCCACTGGTGTAGGGAAAAGCATTGAGCAGCACCGCGCAACTGTCGTCGCGCCAGACCACGTAGGTTTGCTCCGGAGGCTCCTCGCTGGCCAGGATGCGACAGAAGATGCACACGCCCGTTTCGCCACTCTCCGGATCCTCGCTGGACGCCTCGAGATAGGTCAGGCGCCAGCCCGCCCACAACCGCCCCAGGCCCTCGGCGCTCACGCGGGACCGTTCGGCGATGGCGATCCGACGAGTCTCACGACCGGGCGGCCACCTCGGCGGCGAGGCGGGCGACGAAGGTATCGACGCTGATACCGCGCTCGACGTCGCCCCCTCGGGGATTGACGCCGACGGTGCCGGCGCCCACGTCGCTGTCGCCGACCACCAGGACGTACGGCAACTTCTCCAGCTTGGCCCGGCGGATGCGCCCGCCGAGCGGTTCGTCGGCCTCGACGGAGTCGACCCGGAAGCCTGCCGCCCGCAGCCTGGCGACCACATCGGCCACGTAGGGGTCGTTGTCGGCCTTCACTCCGAGCACCCGGGCCTGCACGGGCGCCAGCCAGGTCGGGAAGGCGCCGGCGTAGTGCTCGACGAGGATGCCGAAGAAGCGCTCGACCGAACCGAACAAGGCCCGGTGGATCATGATCGGCTGGTGCCGGGCGTTGTCGGCGCCGACGAACTCGAGCCCGAACAGCCGACCCATCTGAAAGTCGACCTGGAGGGTCGACAGCTGCCACGGCCGGCCGATGGCGTCGCGCACGTGTATGTCGATCTTGGGCCCGTAGAACGCCCCCTCGCCCTCGGCCACCCGGTAGTCGAGGCCCGAAGCCTGGATGGCTTCGAACAGGGCCTTGGTCGCGAGCTCCCAGTCGTCGTCGGAGCCCACCGACTTCTCGACAGGACGGGTGGAGATCTCGGCGGTGAACTCCTCGAACCCGAACGTGCGCAATATGCGCACCACGAACTCGAGCAGCGAGGTCAGCTCGGGCACAATCTGTTCGGGGGTGCAGAAGATGTGGCTGTCGTCCTGGGTGAATCCCCGGGTTCGCAGCAGGCCGTGCAGGACGCCGGAGCGCTCGAAGCGGTACACCGTGCCGAACTCGAACAGCCGGAGGGGCAGGTCGCGGTAGGACCGCATGCTGCTGCGGTACACGAGCAGGTGGAACGGGCAGTTCATGGGCTTGGGGTAGTAGCGGGCTCCCTCGAGCTCCATAGGCGGGTACATGGCGTCGGCGTAGAAGCCGAGGTGGCCGCTGGTCTCCCACAGGGTGGACTTGGCCAGGTGAGGGCTGTACACGAGCTGGTAACCGCCGGTCTCATGCTCGACGCGGGAGAACTCCTCCATGATGCGCCGGACGGTGGCGCCGTTCGGGTGCCACACGGCGAGGCCCGCACCCAGGTCCTCCGGGAACGAGAACAGGTCGAGCTCGGGTCCGAGACGCCGATGGTCGCGGCGCTCGGCCTCCTCCAGGCGGTGAAGGTGTTCGGCCAGCATCTTCGGCGACTCCCAGGCGGTGCCGTAGATGCGTTGCAGCATGGGACGCGACTCGTCGCCCCGCCAGTACGCCCCCGCCACCCGCATCAGCCTGAAGGCCCCGAGGCGGGAGGTGGACGCCACGTGGGGGCCACGACACAGGTCGACCCACGCGGCGTTGCGGTAGGTACTGATGACCGCTCCCTCGGCGCCCTCAGCCGAGTCGACACCCTCGATGATCTCCACCTTGAAGGGCTGATCGGAGAACTGAGCCAGGCCCTCGCTGACCGACAGCTCCTCACGCACGAACGGCTGGTCCTCGGCCACGATCTCGCGCATGCGGGCCTCGATGCGACCCAGGTCGTCGTCGGTAAAGTGGGCGTCACCGGGAAGCTCGAAGTCGTAATAGAACCCGTCGGTGACCGGGGGGCCGATGGCGTAGCGGGCCCCCAGGAACAGGTCACACACGGCCTGCGCCAGCACGTGGGCGGTGGAGTGGCGAAGGACGGCTCGACCCTCGTCGGAGTCGACGGTGACGATGGCGACCTGGGCGGCGTCGGGAAGGGCGACATCGAGGTCGACCTCGGCCCCGTCGACACGCGCCGCCACGGCGGCCTTGGCCAGACCCCGTCCGATCGTGGCCGCCAGGTCGGCGGCCGTGGCGCCTCTGGGCAGGCTGCGGGACGAACCGTCGGGGAGAGTGATCTCGATCTCGGAGGATGGCATCTCGGTCGACATGGCCCGATCGACACTACTGGCGCCCGAGCGGCCCCCAGAGCGGGGAGAACGGCGCCCGAGCGGCCCCCAGAGCGGGGAGAACGGCGCCCGAGCGGCCCTCTCGGCGAGTGGAGTGGGAGTATTGGCCCGATGGGCGATCGCTTCGAACTGCGCGATATCCGGGTCGACGGCGACGATGGTCCCATCCTCGATGGGTTCTCGGGCCGCATCCCCGCCGACGGCCTGACCGCGATGGTCGGCCCCTCGGGCTCGGGCAAGACCACCCTGCTGCGCATGCTCAACCGCCTCGACGACCCCGACGGCGGCGAGATCCTGTTCGACGGACGCGACGTCCGCAGCTACGACGTGCTCGAGCTGCGGCGGCGGGTGCAACACGTCGGCCAGGTACCGGTGACCTTCCCGGGCACCGTGGCCGAAAACGTCGGCGACGGCTGGGAGGAACTGCTGCCGCGAGTCCACCTCGACGCCGGGCTGGGCGGGCGCCTGGCCGATGTGCTGTCAGTGGGTGAGGCCCAACGCATGTGCCTGGCCCGCGCCCTGGCGCGCGACCCGGAATGCCTGCTGCTCGACGAGCCCACGTCTGCCCTCGACAGTGCCTCCAAGGGCGAGGTCGAACGCCTCGTGCGGGCCCTCGCCGACGATGGGCTCACCGTGGTCATGGTCACCCACGAAGACCGACAGGCTACCGAGATCGCCGACCGGTCCATCGCTGTCGGCGCCGTCGGGGAGGCCCGTTGAACGACCTGGCCGGACAGATCACGTTCACCGACGTCGCTCTGTCTCTGTGCCTGGTCGCGGTGGCGGTGGTCGTCTCCCGCGTGCGCCAGGCCGACCTGGAAACCGACATCGTCGTGGCCACGGTCCGGTCGTTCGTCCAGCTCCTGGCCGTGGGCTACGTGCTCGACTACGTCTTCGCCGACCGCAGCGGGCTGACACCGGTGGTCATCGCCGTGATGATCGTCACCGCCACCCTCACCTCGGGCTCACGAGCCCGAAGGGTGCCCAAGGCTCGCTGGATCTCCGCCGCCGCGCTCACCGTCGCCGCCGCCGGAACCCTGGGGCTGCTCCTGGCCCTGCGCATCATTCCGGCCGTGCCCCGGGCGGTCATCCCCCTGGGTTCGATGATCATCTCCAACGCCATGAACACGACCTCGCTGGTGATGATCCGCCTGCGCGATGACCTGGCCTCCCACCGCCGGGAGGTCGAGGCGCGCCTGAGCCTGGGCCAGACATCGGCCGAGGCCTCGGGGCCCTGGCACCGATCGGCACTGCGCACGGGGATGCTGCCGGTCATCGACAACACCAAGGTGGTGGGACTGGTAGCCCTGCCCGGAGCGATGACGGGCATGTTGCTCGCCGGGGCCTCCCCCAGCGCCGCCATCCGCCTGCAACTGGTGGTCATGTACATGCTCCTGGCGGGCAACGCCTTCGCCGCCCTGGTGGCCGGCCGCCTCACCGTCGGCCGCCTCTTCAATTCCGACCACCAGCTCATCCGCTCACTGCGCCGCATGCCGGGCTGAACTGCCCAGTTCGTGGGACTAAGTGTTCACGTCATCCATTGCGGGGCAACAGTGGGCGTGGCACGGTGAGAGGCGGAGGAGGCGGATGATGGCAGACACTTCCGACATCTGGCCCAGCCGGTGGCCCGAGCCACAGCCGCGGCCGGCGTCGTCGTCACTGACGCCGGTGCGCCCGATCGGTGACCGCGTCGCCCGCTTCGGCGTCGCTGACGAGCTCGACAAGGTCCAGCGCGCGGCCATGAACGGCGACGGATGGACGGGGACACTCCGGCCCGCTCACAAGGTTCCGCCGGTCGCCTCCCGGGACGGGGCCTGGTCCCGCCTGAAGACCTGGTGGGCCTGCCGGGAGATGCACCCAGTCGACCTGTGGCACCGGATGCGTTGCCGCTCCGGCCGCCACCAGATCGAGGGCGGACAAGAGATCCAGCTCGGCGGCCGCTTCGTCAACACGGAGCGATGCTGCGTGTGGTGCGGCGGCCCACCCCGGTAGCCGGCCGGGCCTTGCCCCACTATCTATCTAACTTCTAGTCGGCAACAACCACCACGGAGCCGCCGCCCATGGCGTGATCGTCGAGACCGGCGACCCGCCGCAGCCCACGGCGGCCGGTGACGGCGAAGACCACCGCGAAGGCCACGAAGCCGACGAGCACGATCGTGGCCCCCGAGGAGACGTCGAGGTGGTAGCTGAGGTACATGCCCACCAGGCCGCACAGCCCGCCGATGAGGCTCGACAACCACAGCATGCGGGCGAAGCTGTTGGTGAGCATCCGGGCGATGACGGCAGGAACCACGATCGCCGCGGCGATCAGGGTGACACCCAGCACTTTCATCGAGGCCAGTATGGCGAGGCTGAGCAGCAGCATGAGCAGGGCGTCGACCCGCGCCGTGTTCACGCCCGACACGTCGGCCACCTCAGGATCGAAGGTGGCGAAGAGCAGCTTGCGGTAGGTGGCCACCACCACCACGGCGGTGAACACGGCCACCCCGATCACCAGCCACACGTCGCCGGCCGAGACGCCGAGGACGCTGCCGAAAACGGTGGCTTCGATGCTCTGCCTGACCCGGCTGTAGATGCCGAGCAGGGCGATCCCGAAGGCGAAGCTGGCCGTGGTGATGACGCCGATGGCGGCGTCGGAGCCGATGATGCGGCGCTGGGTGACGCGGCCGATGGCCAGGGCCGAAGCCAGGCCCCACAGCCCGGCGCCAATGAAGTAGTTGACCGACAGTGCCGCGCAGATGGCAGCTCCGCCAAAGATGGCGTGACTGAGGCCGTGGCCGATGTAGCTCATCCCCCGCAGGGTGACGAACACGCCGAGCAGTCCACACAGGGCGCCGGCCACGGTGCACACGACCATGGCGTGGCGCAGGAACCCGAGTTGGAACGGTTCGAGCAGAACGTGCATGACGCTCAGGCCCTCCGGCGCATGTCGATGACCGTGCCACCGGCTCGGTCGACCACCAGGGGCATGCCGGCGTGCTCGAGGACATCCATCGGTGCTCCGTAGACGCGTTCGAGGACATCGGGGGTGAGCACGTCGCGCGGCGCCCCGATGCCGGCCACGCGGACGTTGAGGCACAGGAGCTTGGGCAGGTGGGCGGCAATGCCATTGAGGTCGTGGGTGCTGAGGACGATGGCCAGCCCGTCGTTGTGCAGTTCGGCGAGCAGATGGAGCACCTCGTGGCGGGTGCGTACGTCGACTCCCGACGTGGGCTCGTCGAGGAACAGCACATCGGGCTGGCCGAGCAGGGCCCGGGCAATGAACACCCGCTGTTGCTGGCCGCCCGACAGCTCGCGAATGTGGCGATGGCCAAGGGACCCGATGCCGAGGCGTTCGAGGACCTCGGCCACTTCTCGGCGCTCCTCCCGGCTGGGCCACGGCCAACGGCGGCCTTCGGTGCGGGCCATCAGCACGACCTCGGAGACCGTCACCGGGAACTGCCAGTTGACGGTCTCGACCTGGGGGACGTATCCCGCCCGCAGCCCAGGACGCCGCTGGACCCGGCCCTGTGTCGGCTCCATGGCACCAAGAAGGATGCGGAGCAGCGTGGTCTTGCCCGAGCCGGACGGGCCGACGATGCCCAGCACGTCGCCACCGACCACGTCGAGGTCGACATCGGCGAGCACGGGCTGCTCGCCGAAGGTGTGGCTGACGCCCTCGAGGCGCAGGAACGGAGCGTCGGTCATTGCGGGTAACCGGCCGAGTCGACGACGACGTCGGCGGGGTCGAAGGCCCTGAGTCCGGACGCGTCGCCGCCGAGGCTCGACACCATGGTCACGAAGTCGGACTTCATGAGTCCCAGGTACGAGTGGTCGGGCTCCCGGGGAACACCGGGGAGATCGTCGTCGCGGAGCTTGTCGACATAGTCCACCCCGGCCTCCTTGCCGATCTGGGCGAGAACGGGGCTGGGGAACACCTCGGATCCGAAGATGGCCGGGACCTTCTCAGCCTTGATCTGGGCGATGAGCTCAGCCACCTCTTTCGGCGTGGGGTCCTCGAAGCTCGACACCTGGATGGCGCCGATGATCTTCCAGCCGTACCAGGCGGCGAAGTAGGCATAGGCGTCGTGGTAGGTGAGCAGCTCACGGTGGCCGGGCGCCATCGCGGCCGACGCGGCTCGGAACCGCTGATCGAGATCGTCGACCTTGGCGCCGAACGCCTGAGCGTTGGCCCGGTAGTTGTCGGCGTTGGCGGGATCCGCCTTGGACAGCACGCTGGCGGCGATGACCGCATAGCAACGGGCCATGGGCGGGTTGGTCCACAGGTGAGGGTTGGGCTTGCCTCCGTCACGCGGGAACGAGAAGTCGTAGATGTACTGGTCGGGTGTCAGGACGAGGGACCCGAGCTCGACCACCTGGGCGCCCGACGGGACGTTCTTCCCGGCCAGGTCCTTGGTGGGGTCCTCGAGGGACAGGCCGTTGACGAACACCACGTCGGCGGTCGTGAACAGCTCGGCCACGCTCGGCCTGGGCTCGTAGGTGTGGCTGTCGGATCCTTCGGGGATCACACCGTGGACCTCGGCCCGGTCGCCGGCCACGTTGGCCACGATCGATGTGATGGGAGCCACCGTGGTCACCACCCGCAGCTTGTGCCCGGACGGCAGAGGTGCCCCGGTCCTGCCGGCCTGGGCAGCCGCATCGGGACACCGGAACGAAGCGTCTTCGCGGATTGCCGCGGCGGTGGCCTTGTCCCCGCCGGAGCTGGCCACGGCGGGATCATCGCTGCTGCGAGTAGCCGCCCGGGTGCTCCCGCACCCCACCAGTGCCGTGGCCACCATCACCACCAAGCAGGTCATCCGCGGGCTCACGCCCACGACAAAAGTTGCGACCTGTTCGCATTCACGGACCAGACGTTACCGCGCCCGCATCGCCAGCAGGTACCGCCCCATGAGGCCCTCCAGCCTGCCCCGGGTACCGCGAACCCGACTCGCCCGAGGGGTCGCCGGCCGGCCGAATCGGGCCTCGGACACAGGTTCCGCGCCCCTCCGGGGAGTGGAGCCAGGACCACCGGCGCCAGAGACGACCGGGCTCCCGGGCCAGGCGCACGGCCCAGTTGAGCCTGAGGGCGTAGGCCCACGACGGGTAGTAGCGAGTGCGACGGGTAGTAGCGAGTGCACCCTTGAGCGAGACACTATTCTCCCAACACGCCCGCCGTCGATGGTCGCGACCTGAAGATCTCCGGACCTCCCTCGTGTCGCGCAGCCACTCCGACGACGGCCCCCTCCACCAGGTGGCGAATCGAAGGGACGAAACGGTCAACCAGACGGTCTCAGCACGGATACTGACGTGAACCGGAAGTCCGTGGACGCGTACGCGCTCTTCTGGCTCGCGGGGATCGGGTTTCTCTGGTGGCCGTTTCTGCTCGTCCGGGTGATCCTCGACCGGCGGCCTCTCGTCCGGCGACCGCTGGCCCTCATGGTGACGACGGGCTGCCTGATCGCCAGTCTGGTGATCGCCGCCATCCTTCAGGCCCCGATCCCCCGGCTCCTGGGTGCTACGGCCAACCTGACGGTGTGGATCACCCTCTGCATTCTCGTCGCCCGGCCGTGGAGCCGGGCCGACGTGGACGGCCTCGTGCGAGGCATCGTCGACCTCGCTGCCTTCCAGGGCGTCCTCGTCGTCATCGCCCGGGCGATCTATCCGGCGCTCTCGACCACGACCCTGCCCCTTGCCCGCCTTCTCCCCGATTCGTTGGCCGCCGACCCCAACGTGGCGTCGTTCTCCACGATCCGTCTCGCCGTCCCCGACTACTACGGCAAAGTGGTCATCCGCACCGCGGGGGTCTTCGGGAACCCCACCTGGGCCGGAGGGTTCGCCGCGGTGGCCATTCTCCTCGTCCTGTTCGCAGGCGACTCTCTCGGTCCGAAGATGAGGCTGCCCATCGTGCGGGTCGTGCTGTTCGGGATTCTCGCCTACACCCTCTACTTCTCGTACGCCCGTGTCGACGTCATCGCCCTCGTCGTCGCCACTGTCGCCGTTGTCGCCATGAAGGCCAGGCGGTTCATGGATCCGAGCATGTGGTTCGCGGCGATATGCCTGGTGATAGGGCTCACCGTCGCCGTCCTGCCCGCACTACCCCTGTCGACCTGGTTCGGGAAACTGAACAGCCCGCGCCAGGGTTCGCTCGTGGCCCGGGAGGACATCTACGGGCCCACGCTGAAAGAGGTGCTGGACGCGCCCACTTCCCTGGTGGGCGCCGGGATCAAGACGCGGGTCGAGGGCCTGGTTGCCAGCCTGGGGAGCCACAGCACCTACCTGGGGCTCGCCTATCGCGGCGGGCTGGTATGCGCCCTGAGCTACATCGTGTTCGTCGGAGCGCTGGGCGTGCGCGGCTTCGGCCGGGATGCCGAGCTGGCGGTGGGAGTGGCCTGCTTCCTGCTCCTGTTCTCCATCACCGACGACTTCGACTCCGGGCACCTGATACCCCTGGTCGCCGTCGTCGCCTATGGCCTCATCAGCGTGAAACGAGATCGCCTCGATCAGGTAACCGTCGGGGCCGGCGCAGGCACCGATGCCGCGGCAGGCGCCCCCCGCCGGCTACCCGTCGGCGACTGAGGCCGGGGCCGGCGAAGCTTGTCGGCATAGGGAGCCAGGTCCGCCTCACGCAGGGTTTCGCGCCGGACCAGCAGTTCGGCGACCTCGTCGAGCACGCTGCGGTTGAGGCTGAGGACGCGACTGGCCCGCTCGAAGCCCTCGTCGACGAGACGGCCGATCTGGCTGTCGATGGCCGAGGCCATCTCGTCTGAGTAGTCGGGGTCGATGCGGTCGTCGCCCAGAAAGTGGCCGGCGACGGGGCGCCCGAGGGCGCGTCGCCCCAGGCCCTCGCTCATGCCCAGCTCGCACACCATCCGCCGAGCCAGGTCGGTGGCCCGCCGGAGGTCGTCCTTGGAGCTGGTGGTGGCCTGGCCGGTTACCAGCTCGTCGGCCGCCCGCCCGCCCATGAGGTAGGCGAGCTCCTGCTCGAGCTCCACCTGGGTGACGACGACCTTGCCCTCCTGGGCCAGCGTCTGCGTCGACCCCAGTGAATGCCCCCTGCCCACGATCGACACCCGCCGCACCGTCCCCGAGCCAGGTAGGGCGAGGGCCACCAGGGCATGGCCGCTCTCGTGATAGGCCACCGATTGCTTGTCGGCGGGACTGAGCAACTGGGTGCGGCCCTCGCTGCCCTGCAGGATGCGCTCCACCGCCTCCTCCAGGTCAACCTGCTCGATGGCCCCCCGGCCCCGGCGGACAGTGAGCAGGGCGGCCTCGTTCAGCACGCTGGCCAAGTCGGCTCCCGTGAAGCCCGGCGTCTCGGTGGCCAACCGCCCGAAGTCGACGCTCGGAGCCAACGTCTTGGTCCGCCCGTGCACCTCGAGGATGGCCAGGCGACCCATTCGATCGGGCCGGTCGACCACGATCTGGCGGTCGAAGCGTCCTCGCCGCAGCAATGCCGGATCGAGCACATCGGGCCGGTTGGTGGCGCCGATGAGCACCACCCCGGTATCGCGATCGAAGCCGTCGAGCTCCACCAGGAGTTGGTTCAGGGTCTGGTCACGCTCGTCCTGGCCGATGGCGCCCGAGCCGCCACCGGCACGGGTGCGGCCCATGGCGTCGAGCTCGTCGATGAACAGGATGGCCGGCGCCCGTTCGCGCACCTGGCGGAACAGGTCGCGCACCCGGGCGGCACCGACCCCCACGTACATCTCCACGAAGTCGGCGCCCGACATGGAGAAGAACGGCACCCCCGCTTCGCCGGCGACCGCCCGGGCCAGCAGGGTCTTTCCGGTGCCCGGAGGGCCGACGAGGAGCAACCCTCGCGGGGCTTCGGCCCCGACGCCGGTGAACTTCTTGGGATCGAGCAGGTAGTCGCGTACCTCGCGAGCCTCGAGGACCGCCTCATCGGCGCCGGCCACATCGGCAAAGGTCAGCTGTCGAGATGCCGCCCCCCTACGAGCGGCGGCATTGAGGAAGGGACTCGAGGCACCCGCTCGCGTCAGGAGGAATACGAGCAGGAACGACGCAGCCACGATGAGCGCCGGCACCACCAAGGTCGCAGGCTGTACGAGCTGCTTGACCCTCTGCTGATCGACCTTTACGGAGATGCCGCGCGTCAGGGTGGAATCCAGAAAGGTGTCGGGGTAGTTCGACTTACCCGGAAGGCCGACCCAGTACTGGCGACCGTTCTGCAGGTACTCGAGCCGTTGGTCCTCGCTGCGATACACGGAGACCGACACGCTGTTCGGGTCGACCTTGGAGAACTCGGTGAGCGTCACCTGCTGGCCGCGACTGTCGGGCAGGGTGAAGTACAGAAGGGCGCCGTAGAGGACGAGCAGGGCGGGAATGCACAGGGCTACCCAGAACACGGCCTTCTTGACGAGCGGCTGCTTACCAGAACCTCGGGACACCCGGACCTCCCGGTCGTGGCCGGCGGGCTAGCGCGCTCCGGCGAGCAGGCCGGTTCCGTCGCGCCGATGGTAGTTCGAACATGCGAGGTGGCCGGAGGGGAGGCAGCGGTCTCAGCCAGCCCGAGGATAGGACCGGCGAGCTCGGCTTTCAGGCCGGGGCTCGTACCCCTTGCGAGCGGGTCTGGCGAACGACCGATGCGCCGGCGGCCGAGAGCAAAACCAGCCCGACCACGCCCAGCGGCACGAGGATCCAGGGCGACCGACCGCCGGCAAGGTGGCCGGGCTGGCCGAACGCCTGGCGCTGGTCGACCACCAGGGGAGCAACCGCTCCGGTCCCCGGCGCATAGGCCGAGACACCCGACGACGAGAAGCCCGAGGCATCGGCCGGCGATGGCCGGGGCTTGTCCGGGGGGCGGGCCTGGGGGGACGCAGCTACCGCCCGTGCGGGGGCGGCCAGGGGGGCGGGGGCGGCTGGGGGGGCTGGTGCAGGCTGCACGGGGGCGGCCTGGGGGGCTGGTGCAGGCTGCGGGGCGAGGACGGCCGGGGGGCCGGCAGCGGGCGGAGGGGTCGCTGGCGCCCGAGAAATGCGGAAGATCGCCGCCCCCTCATAGGGTTCGCTGCCGCCTGCACTGCTGCCAGCCTCCTGGTGTGCGGTGATGAGGTACTCGCTGCCGGAAAGGGCGTTGGCCGGAATAGTCACGTCGACAGCAAAGCTGCCCGTCCCCGGGGCCACGCTGGCCAGCACGGCGTTGGTGCTCGCGCCGCCCCAGTAGACGTTCACCGGGTTCCCTCCGGCCTGGAAACCGCTGCCCTCGATCTTGACCACCGTTCCGGGATCGGCCCGGCCCGGCTTGGGCTGGATGCCGGCGTGGACGGTGCAGGCGAACGCCGGCGACATGAAGAGGAGGGCGGCAACGACCATGACGCCTCCCGCCAGGCCGACGCCGATCGAGCCCCTGCTCACTCGCTTGCGCGGCCCCACGATCACGTCATCCACGGTATTCCCCTTGTTCTCCGACATCTGCGCCAGCCGATGAATGAAGCGGCGTCTAAAACGGCAGATCTGTCTTCTCCAGTGTGCCACTGCGAGCTGAAGATCGGCTGAAACTACTCCTGAAGATATGCTGAAGAATCCGCTGAACCCAGGGGCGCTCGGACTCCATCGGGTTCCTCACGAGCGTGATGGTGGGCCCCGGCGCCGACCGCGTCGGCTCCTGAGAGAAAGGGCCAGCACCACCACCAGCCCGGCGAGAACCGGCCAAACGATGACCGGCCAGACTGGTCGGCGCTGGACTCTGGCCCCGGCGATGTCCTGACGGCCGGTGTCGACGGTCCCCACCCTGGTGTCGGTCCAGGCCGCGAACGTCTCATCGCCGTGGCTGTCGATGCCCAACTGGGTGCCGAAGTCGGGGCCGCCGTACGGCGTGCCCGAGCCGATCCGGGTGTCGAACGACTTCGAAGACAACCGCATGCTGTCGAACGACCGGCCTCCGTCGCTCGACGATGCCAGGTAGGCGTTGGCCCGGTCGCCACGGCGGTCGAGGAACACGACGTCGACCCGGCCGTTGCCGGCCACCGCCACGCGTGGCAGGTACTGAGACATGCCGTCCTTGACCCGGTTGTCGTTGACCCGTACTGGTGGCGCCCACGTATCCCCGCCGTCGGCGGACCTCCGCAGGAACACATCGTCGTCGCCATTGCGTCCGTCGGCCCAACCCACGTACAGGACTCCGTCGGGCCCGGCCGCGAGCGAGGGCGACGGAGGAAGGAACACCACGAAGCGGCGCGTTGGCACCACGTTCGATTCCACCTCCACGCCCGCCCAGAAGGTTTTGCCGCCGTCGGTCGAGCGGGTGAGCACCAGGGCGAAGGGCTGTTCGGCGGGCGGTCCCTCGAGGTTGTCGAAGTCGCGCCGGTCGCCCTTGAAGTCCTCGTACAGCACGACCAGGCGACCGGCCGAGTCGATGACGGGGTCGGCCGCCCCCACCCGCTCCCGTTGGGGGTCACTGAGGGTGACCGGGGCGGAGAAGGTATGTCCTCCGTCGTCGGAGTGGGAGGCGACGATGGGGCTCGGCCCCCCGAGCCGGAACAGGCCGACATCGGTGGCCTGGAGCCAGGTGACGTGGACAACGCCTTTCGGGCCGACCGCCAGGCGCGCCTGGAAGCTCAGCTTGCCCGCCACCCGGATTGGTTCACCCAGCGTGCGGCCGCCGTCAGACGAAGTGGCCAACCACAGATTGGCCGGTGTGTTGCCCGTTCCCTCGAGGTTCACGTAGAGCACGTACAGGGTGCCGTCGGGCCCGAAGGCGGCGTCGGGCGCGAAGGGCCGGTCGTTCCCGGGTGGGAGAGGCAAGGTGACGGACCGCCACGTGGACCCGTCGTCGGAGCTCGACTGGAGAAGGGCCGAGTACTCGGGGCGGTCGACGCGTTGGACGACCACCAGGTTGGCCGGCCGGCGGGGGTTGCGGGCCACCGCCGGCGAGTTGTTGGAGTCGATGGGCTGCGAGACGTTCACCAGCACGTCGGGCCCGACGGTGGTCCCGTAACCCACGAACAGACCCACCAGAGCGGCAACCGTCAGGGCCGCACCCAGTCCCGCAGCCAGGACCAGTGGTCGTCCCTTCATGCTGGGCTTTTCACCAGGAGCTGAGCTGGCCTGCGGGCGCCTCCCGTGATCGCGACTCGGTGGATCAGTACGCTCTTTGGGCTGCGGCCCGGACTTCGGTGCCGGCCCAGGCGGGGGCCGAGTCGGCACCCGGCCTTCGGCGACCGCAGAAGCCCACCAGCAGGACGATTGCGCCGCCGCACACCAGGGTCAGCCCCGACATCCGTTCGTCGGCGCTCCGGCCCACCATGTTGTAGTGAGGCACGGCGCCCGGGGAAAACGGCTCCGGGAAGGGTCCAGCTGCCGGGGCAGCCGGGGTCGGGGCCCCAGGAGCCATGAATCCCGGCGTGGGGGCTTCAGGACCGACAGGCGGCGGAGTACCGGGCGGGGGGGCCGAGCCCCCGGCCCCCGGGGCCGACGGGGCCGGCGGGACGGCGGCGCTGGCCACCAGCCCAGCCGACACCGGACCCGCCCCGGGCGGGGGGGCCGAACCGGAGAAGGGACTGACTCCGAACCCCTCGATGGGCGACGCACCCGCGCTGGGCACGGGGGACGTACCGAGCCCACTCGGCGGAGCCGGTTGCACCGGCCCGCCCGAGGGGGAGGCGCCCGCGGTCTGCGGGTTCGACACATCGGCGGGAGGGTTCTGGCGCTCGGAGTACGTGAACAGGTCGCTATCGGGCTCCAGGCCCCCTCGGACGACCAGCGACGTCCCAGTCGACGTCGTCACCAGGACATCGACGGTTCCCACCCCATGGGGCGGGGCATTGACGACCATCCTGGAGCCGCTCTTGATGTCACACGCCTGGGCTTGCGAGCAGTCGACGCGCGTGGCGTTTTGTACGGGGTCCGAGGGGTTGCCGAAGCTCACCGACAAGGCACCGGTGAAGCCACTGCCAACGATCGCGATCGGCGCGCCTCCAGGAGTGAAATCGCTCGGAGGAGTGAGGCTGTGGACAATCGGAAGCGGCGGGAGCGTGGTGGTGGTCGTGGTGGACGTAGAACTGGTCGTTGACGTCGAGGTGGTCGTGGACGTCGAAGTTGTGATCGATGTCGAGGTGGTCGATGTCGACGTGGAGGTGGTAGTCACAGCACCCTTGCGGACGCCGTCCCAGAGCAACGTGTCCCCAAATATCTGATCGCCGACTCCCCCAAAGACCATCACACCCGAATCCGGGCTGGGACTCTGTGACATCGCAACCTTTGCCCGAGGCCGCAAGTCGCTGGGGTCCGTGTCCTCTAGCTGCCAACCGTCGCCGGCCCAGGTCCACGTTTCGTAGAAGTATCCCTTCCCGTCGTCGAGTGGGCAACGGAGAGGATCGGGGTTTGTGCACGGCACGATATCGGCTTGCCCGTACCCTCCGACCATCACAACTCTGTCGGTCGATGTGTCAAAGGCAATTGCCGGCGAACTCCTCGGCTTCAACGTGACCATTTCCCCGAACGCGTTCGTTGGCGGGAGCATGGGGGGCTGCCTCCAGCCATCGTCCCAGATCCAAGTGTCGCCGAGCTCCGGGGTGGCACCGTACCCGCCGAACAAAACGATGCTCTCACTGTTCGCGCGGGCCGTGGACCCGGCGCGGGCCGTGGACCCGTCGTCGTACGCCATCGCCGACGCCGCCCGCGCTGGCGGCGCCGGCAGCCGTTCGTCGGGGCGCCAAGAAGGGGGATGACCTGGAGCACCCTGGCGATCCGGGACGCCCGGGTCCCATACCCAGGTATCGGGCAGCGGATGCCCGGCGGCGTCGAAACCTCCGAACATTACGACCCTGTTGAGCTTCTTGTCGTAGGCCATCGCGGCGTAGTTACGCGCCGAAGGACCAGTCGGGCCCGGAGTCCATGCTCCGTTGGCCCACATCCAGGTGGTATCGGACACCGGGACGCCCGAAGCACTTCCACCGAACAGGACCACCCTCTGCCCGTCGTAGGCCATCGCAGCACCCCCACGCGCACTCGGCGTGTCGCCTAGCGGAGATTCCTTCGTCCAGATGGACCCTTTCCAGATCCAGGTTTCACCGTTCGCCTCCGGGGAGCCCCCGAACAACACCACTTCGTCGTGTGCCAAATCAAGAGCCATCGCAGCGCCGAACCGGGGCGTCGGGGCGGGATCGCCCGGCACACAATCCGCGAGCGGTGGTATCGGCGGCTGGCAGACCCATTGCGGCCCGGTCGCGGGGTTACCGCTCGACGGGCTCACCTGGCCGAGGACAACGGCGCCGGCGAGCATCATGCCGACACCGACCGCCATGGCCACTCGGGCCAGCCAGGATCTGGTGTCGGGCGTCATGACCACCAGGTTAGGAGACCCGCTCTCGCTACCACCCGGCGGGCAGGTGCCCGCCGGGTGGTGGCAGAGAGGTGGTGGATCACGGGAAGAACACGTCCCGGATGGACGGCGGCAGGGGAAGCGGCTTGTCGCCGTTGGTCCCGAAGGTCAGGGACGGAGTGGTGACATTGGGAGCGGTGGGGCTGGCGGGAGGCGTGGCGGCAGGCGGAACGATCACGATACCGTTCTGGCTGTACCACGTACCCGTGGACGGACGGAACACGGCGACGTCGGTGGTCCCGTCGCCGTTGTAGTCACCGGGTGCGGGGATGTCGCCCGTGGCACCGAAGGACGTGGTGAGTATGCCGTTGACGAACCATTGGCCCGTCGTCGGCCGGAACACCGCCACGTCGGTCTTGTTGTCACCGTTGTAATCGCCGGGCACGGGGATGTCACCGGAGATGCCGAAGTTGATGGTGAGCCCGCCGGCCACGAACCACGTGCCGGTCGACGGGCGGAACACGGCGATGTCGGTGGTGCCATTGCCGTCGTAGTCGCCCGGCACGGCAATGTCACCGCTGGTACCGAAGGTCACTACTGCACCACCGTTGATGTACCAGGTGCTGTTGGAGGGACGGAACACGGCGATCTCCGCCTTGCCATCCCCGTTGTAGTCGCCCGGCACCGGGATGTCCCCGTTGATCCCGTAGTTCACTGCCGAGTCGGTGTAGCTCGGGGTGGCGCCGATTCCGGTGCCACCGGTCAGGGTGTGGATGTACCAGGTGCCGTTGGACGGGCGGAACACGGCGATGTCGCTGATGCCGTCACCGTTGTAATCGGCCGGCACGGCGATGTCGCCGAGACCACCGAAGTTGGTGACGGGCGCCGGCCCCCCACCGTTGACGAACCACTGACCCGTCGACGGCCGGAACACCGAGACATCGGTAGTGGCGTTGCCGTCGAAGTTGGCCACCGGGGGTCGTTCGCGTGACTCGAAGGCGAAGATCTGGCCGGCATCCTGGATGGTGGCGACGTCTTTGAAAGGAGAGCCGCCCAGGTAATCCTGGTTGCCGTCGCCGTCGAGGTCGCCCGGCGATGCAATCCCCCAGCCCAGGTTCGGACCCAAGTCCGAGGGCGTGCTCACCTGGCGGTCGGCGTTGGGCAGCTCCAGGGCCTTGAACAGCACCGCGGTACCGGCAGTCGCGCTGGCCGGCCCGTTGAACACGTACGTGCCGCCGCTGCCGGTGGCGCCGGCCACATGGTGGGGCGACTGGCCCACGTAGTAGTCGGCCTTGCCGTCGTTGTTGTAATCGGTGGTGGTCATCGACCACCCGAACTGGCCGCCCAGCTCAGGGGTGGGGTCGTCGACGGTGACCAACAGCTGGCCCACGCCGGTGGCGATAGTGGTCTTGCCGTCGAAGATCCACGCCCGACCCTGGCCCGACCCGAGAGGACCGTCCTGGCCGAAGCCGTTGGCGTAGATCTCGTTCACGCCGTCGCCGTTGAGGTCGCCCGGGGAGTTGGGAGCTGCGTCCTGGAAGCCGAAGGTGGCGCCGGCCTGGGGGACGGGGTCGTCCACTCGGGCCAGAAGGGCGCCGGTGGCGCCGCTGAACACGTACACCCGGCCCTGGCCGACCATGCCGCCCACCGTCAGGTTGGCCGCATCGACGGACTGGTCGGCCACACCGTCGTTGTTGAGGTCGCCGGGAGTCTGCACGGCCAGCCCGAAGGTTCCACAGTTGGCGGCGCAGGTGGTGTTGGGAGTGGGAACAGGGTCAGGGAGGTCGAGTGTGCGCAGGAGGGCACCATTGGCGCCGCTGAAGATGAATGCCTGGCCCTGATTCACACCGCAACCGGCCGGGATCGGCGAGATATCACCACAGGCGAGGTCGCCCGCCGCCGCCTGGGTGCCAGCCGTGCCCTGGGCGGTCACTACGGCTGCAGAACAGCCCACGCTGTTGCACACGTCGTTGTTCGACGCGCCCATGATGATGTCGGGCACGTTGTCGCCGTTGATGTCGCCGGCCTTGCCGATGCGCGAGCCGAAGCGGGCCGAGGTGGTGGGCGAGCCCTGGGGCGTGGGGTTGTTGAGGGCGTAGAGGAGCGCCCCGTTGGCCCCGCTGAAGACCCATGCCTCGCCCTGGTTCTCGTTACAGCCGTTGGGCTCGGGGGCGGCCGGCGACAGGCACGGTCCGGTTACCGGGACGTCCTGGGCGTCGGTTCCCGACACGATGTCGGGGATTCCGTCGCCGTTCACGTCGCCCGGAGAGGAGATGTAGAAGCCGAAGGCGGCTCTGTCGGCCGGCTGCACGACGGGTGCGTCGATGCGGTAGAGCACCTGGAAGGTCTTCCCGCTGACCGCGTAGACCCGGCCCTGGCTGGTGTTGCCGTTGATCGCCATGAAGGGATCGGCGGTCCAGAAGTCGTTCACTCCGTCAGCGTTGAGGTCTCCGGCCGTCACACCGTTTCCGCCGTTGGGTCCGGCGAGAGAAGCGGCCACCAGCCGTTCTCCCCACCGGCGGGCCGGCTGGTCGGGCGAATCGATTCTCGTGGGCACGTACGCCGTGGTTGCCGTAGACGCAGTCGCCGGAGCCACGCCGGCCGCGAGTGAGGCGGCGGCGATGGCGGCCAACGAGGCGAGCACGACGGGAACACGCATGAGCCTCGAGACCCGTTGCCTGGCCCGCCCGCTCCAACCTGGACTGCGGGGTGCGGAGGTTGATGCTGTCGACGCAGATGTCATAGCTGGTGCTCCAATCAAGAGTGCAGGTTGCCGGACCAGAGGCGACGACAGGGCAAGTGGCGCCGGGCTCAGCCGAGCCCACCCCAGTCATCTTTCTCGCTTATGTATGGATAGTCTCACACCTGATGCTGAAGAACTGCTGAAGATTGCCGGTTCGACGCATCAAACATTCCCGCCGCTGTGGGGCGCTGTAGAATGCGTTCCGGTTGCCGGACATTCGCGCTATGTGCAGTCTTGCTATATGCATTCTCTGACTAGCTATCCCGGCCCCGAACTTCTGTGCGCAGCAGTTCAGAACGGGATCTCTCCGTCGGGCGCAAGGTGGCCCCTCGGGTCGCCAAGCCGTAGGAGTCATGGACCGGTGTCTTCAGTACCAGCGATCCGCCCGGTGCCCGACCATGCGTCGGGCGTGCGCGCCGAGGACGTCATCGAAGCGGCCAACGATGCGTACCTGGCCACCGACGAGGCCGGTGACATCGTGGCCTGGAACGCTCAGGCGGAGCGCACGTTCGGGTGGTCACGCGGCGAGGCCCTGGGCCGGAGCTTCGTTGACACCATCATCGCCCCTTCCTCCCGTTCGACCCCCGAGGCGAACATCGCCCGGATCCTCTCGGCCGCTCAGGGGCCGGCGTCTGGTCGGCGCATCGAGTTGGAGGCCGTCCACCGAGACGGCCACGGCCTTCCGGTGGAGGCCAGTCTGTGGACCACCCACGACGAGGACACCACCGTTCTTCACGCCTTCCTGCACGACATCAGCGCCCGCCGCCACCAGCAGGAGACCCTGTACCGGGTGGCCACGCTCGTCTACTCACTCGACGAGGCAGTGCTCGGCCTCGGCCCCGACGGGACGATCCTCAGTTGGAACTCCGGCGCCGAGCGCACGTTCGGGTACGCCGCCGCGGAGGTCGTCGGCAACCCCGCCTCCATGCTCCTGCCGCCTGAGCACGAGCACGAGGTGTCCCGCTGGTGGGAGGCCCTCCGAGCGCGGGAGGGCGTGCAATGCCACGAGGTCGAGGGGGTCCGGAAGAACGGCGTGATCATGAACCTCGTCGTCACCATGTCGCCGTTTCGCGACGGTCGGGAAGAAGTCAGCGGGGCGAGCGTCATCGCTCGTGACGTCACCCAGCAGCACTGGATGGCGAAGACCCTCGAGAACACCTTGGAGTCGCTGGAGTCCGCCCTTCAAGAGACTCGCGAATCCGAAGCACGCTCCCGCCGCTTCCTGGGCGATGCCGCCCACCAGTTGCGGACGCCGATCGCCGGCATCCGGGCTTCGGCCGAGACCCTGCTCCGGGGTTCGTCGCCCGACGACCGTGATCGCCTGCTCCTCAACGTCGTCAGGGAAACCTCCCGGGCCAGCCGGGTGATGACCGGCCTGCTCCGCATGGCTCGCGTCGACCAGGGAGAAACGCTGAGATTCGTGCCGTGCGACGTGGTCGGCCTCTGTGCCGAGGAGGTCGAGCGGGCCTGCTCCCTCGCCCCCGACCTGGAGATCTCGGTGCGGTCCTCGACCGATTCCTCCTACCGTCCCGAGCTCGATCCCAACGTGGTCCGGGAGATCCTCACCAACCTGTTGGACAACGCCCGGCGCCACGCCGGGCGCAGCATCGAGGTGACGGTGACTCCCGCCGACGACCTGGTCGAGATCCGGGTCCTCGACGACGGGCCGGGCCTTTCCGACAACCAGGTGGAGCGGGCCTTCGAACGGTTCGTGAGCCTCGACGGAAAGGGCGGTTCGGGCCTCGGCCTGACCATCGCCAGGGGGCTGGCGCAGGCTCACGACGGGCACCTGTCCTACGAGCGGGGGTTCGTGCTCCGCCTGCCCAGCGCGGCCCCCAAGATCGACTGCGGCGGCGCCGCCCGGCCCGGCCCCCTCCCGGCCTCTACATAGCCCTCAGGCGCGCAACAGCTGGGCGCCGAGGCTGCGGACGGCGAGCATGGCCGGACAATCGTCGGCGATCTCCAGGGGCGACACGCACCGGCGCTCGGCCTCGGCGATGGTGGGGTCTTCGGGGATCTCCATCACCTCGACGCCGGGAAGCAGGCCGCGAACCCACTCGGCGTCGTCGCTTCCTTCGACCCGGTTCACCACGACCACCACATTGGTGACCCCGAGGTCGCTGGTGACCTGGAGGGCGCGACGAGCCACCTCCACGGCGCTGCGATCGGGGGTGGCAACCACCACGACGCCGTCGGCCGGCTTGGGGTCGGTCCAGCAGAGGTCGGTGACTCCCGCCTCGAGGTCGGCCAGCACGATGCGGTCCTCGGCCGCGAGTCCGTCGAAGATCTCCCGAGTGGTGCGGTGCGACCCGCAGCACAGGCACCCGTCGCCCGGTCGTTCGATCCGTCCGGTCTGAAGAAGGCGGACGCCGTCGGAGACGGCGACACCCAGCTCGTCGAGCAGATCCTCGGCCTCCTTGGCGGGCGGAGCCCCTGGCGGTCCGGCGTCGTGGCCGTGGGCAGCCTTCTCCTCGTGGACCACGTTCGCCACCCCGGCCACGGCGTCGGTGCGCTCGATACCCAGGCCGAGGGCGATGCCCAGGTTGGGATTGGGGTCGGCGTCGACGGCGACCACCGAGTTACCCAACCGGCCATAGGTGCGGGCCAATGCAGCCGTCAGCGTGGTCTTGCCGACGCCACCCTTGCCGGTGATGGCCAACTTCATGCGAGACCTTGCTTTCTTCAAAGGACTTCGCCGAGGGCCCGATTGTTAGGACTCTAACGTCTCGACGAGAGTACGAACTGCCGTCAGAGCCGGGTTTCCGGGGCCCAGGTCGCGGAGCGAACCGGTCCGGGCCAGGCGCCGGATCTCAGGATCGAAGGGAACGGCCCCCAGCACCGGGAGCTGGTCGCTCACCCTGTCGACCTCGTCCGGACTCCGCACATTCGTCACCACCACCCCGGTGTCGACGTGGTCGTGGCTCAGGATCTCGCACAGGCGCCGGCCGGTGAGGATCGACGTGGGCGTCGCTTCCACCGTGACCAGGGCCAGCGAGGCAAAGTTGGCGTAGCCCTCGTAGGCGTTGGTGGGGCCGGCAGCCAGATCGGCGACGACCACCCAACCGGGCTCTTCGAATTGGGCGGTTATCTGGCGCACGGCACTGAGGTAGTGATGAAGGGGAGTGTGTACACCGGCCATGTTGCCGAAGCCGAGGAAGGCGACCTTTCCCGCCGCCTGGAAGGCGTGGCGGCGGACGGCCTCGGCTGCGGTCAGGTCACGGGCCAGCCCCCACCCGTAGGGCACGTCGGGCTGGCGCTCGATGGCGCTGTCCGGGAGGGCGATGTCGTAGGCCGGAATCCCGAGGGCGATGGCCAGACCGGGGTTGGCGTCGAGGTCGACGGCAAGCACCAGCAGGCCTCGCTCGCTGAACACCCGGGTCAGCAGCGCCGCCAACACGGTCTTGCCGGAACCGCCCTTTCCGGCGATTGCCAGCTTCTTGGTGGGTGGCTCTCGGTCACCCTCAGGCTCGGAGCACATATCCCGCCCCTCGAACGGTGTGCACCAGGCGAGGCCCGAGCCTCTCAAGCTTGCGCCGCAAGGTGCTGACGTGAACCTCGACGAGGTTGGTGCCATAGGCGTCGAAGCCCCACACCAGGGTCAGCAGTTGGATCTTCGACAGCACCTGCCCGTGATGCTGGGCCAGCACGCAGAGGAGGTTGTACTCGGTGCGGGTCAGCTCCAACGGCTGTCCCGCCCGAAGCACCGTCCGGGCTGCCTCATCGATGACCAGGTCGCCGACTTGGCGAACCTGGGACGACAGCCGGCCCGCCCGACGCAGGAGAGCATGGATCCGAACTAGCAGCTCGGCCATCGAGAAGGGCTTCACCATGTAGTCGTCGGCCCCGGCGTCGAACCCGGCCAACCGGGCGTCGAGGCTGTCGGCGGCGGTCAGGAACAGCAGCGGCAGGTCGTTCGTGGCCCGCAGCACGCGCGCCATGCCGTACCCGTCCGGCCCGACGGGCAGGCGAACGTCGAGGACGGCCAGGTCGGGCCGGAACTCCTCGGCCACTCGGGCGATGGCCGAACCGTCCGCCTCGGTCCTGACCCCGTAGCCCTCACCACCCAGCGCCACCCCGAGTGCCGTACGGATGGGCTCGTAGTCCTCGACGACGAGAATCCTGGCTTTCATACGCTCACCTCCGCGTCCCGGGGAGTCGGCGACGAGGGTTGTCTGGGTCACCAGCTAGGTCTGCGAGTGCCACCAGGCGCCGGCTTTGGCCCCGTTGTCCGGGCGCCCTGGCCGGCCGTGGACGCCGGCGAGGATCTCGTGGAGGTCGGGTCCCTTGAGGGTCTCGTGGGCCACCAGGGCATCGGCCAGTGCATCCAGGGTCGAGCGGGAGGCGACGAGAAGGGCGGCGGCCCGCTGTTCCTGCTCGTCGAGGATGCGCCGTACCTCGGTGTCGAGGTGCTCGAGCGTGGGCTGGGACACCTCGTTGGTCAGGAGGTAGTCGCGCCCGAGGAACACCTCCTTGTGCTCGGCCAGGATCCGCACCCGGCCCAGGCGGGCGCTCATCCCGAACCGGCCGGCCATGTCGCGCGCCGTGGTGGTGGCCCGCTGCAGGTCGGCTTCGGAGCCGATCGAGGGCTCGTTGAAGACCAGCTCCTCGGCGGCCACGCCGGCCATGGCGATGGCGATGCTCGACTCCATGTCGCCCCGGGTGGGCAGCACCGCCCCGTCGTCGAACAGGGACAGGTGACCGACGCCCTGGCCCCGGGAGATGATGGAGAGCTTCTCCACCAGGTCGGCCTTGCCCAGGGCCACGGCCACCACCGCGTGAGCACCTTCGTGGTAGGCGATCCGGCGCTGATCGTCGGCCGACAGGATGGTGGCCCGGCGGCGCGGCCCGCTCACGACCCGTTCGACCGCTTCGTCGAGATGGCTGCGGGCCACCGCCACCGACCGCTCTCGCACGGCCAACAGCGCTGCCTCGTTGAGCACGTTGGCCAGGTCGGCGCCGGTGAAGCCGGGGCTGGCGGCGGCGATGGCGGGTAGATCGGCCTTGGCGTCTTCGAGGCGCTTGCCCTTGGAGTGCAGGCGAAGGATGGCGAGCCGCCCGGCGAGGTCGGGGCGCTCCACCGTCACCTGCCGGTCGAAGCGGCCGGGGCGGAGGAGGGCGGGGTCGAGGATGTCGGGCCGGTTGGTGGCGGCGATCACGACCACGCCCTCACTGGGGGAGAAGCCGTCCATCTGCACCAACAACTCGTTGAGCGTCTGTTCCCGCTCGTCGTGACCGCCCCCGAGGCCGGTCCCCCGCTGGCGCCCCACGGCGTCGAGCTCGTCGATGAACAGAATGGCCGGAGCCTCGGACCGGGCCTGGCGGAACAGGTCGCGGACCCGTGCCGCTCCCACGCCCACCAGCGACTCCACGAACTCCGATCCCGACACGCTGAAGAACGCCGCCTGAGCCTCGCCGGCCACCGCCCGGGCCAGGAGGGTCTTGCCGCAGCCCGGAGGGCCCATCAGCAGCACGCCCTTGGGTGGTCGGGCACCCATGCGGTCGAACGCCGACCGGTCGGCAAGGAAGTCCCGCACCTCCACCAGCTCCGCCAGCGGTTCCTCCATGGCCGCCACATCGCCGAACGTCGAGGCCCCCGGTTGCTTGAGCTTCCGGTCCCCGATGCGTCCGAAAACGGAGAACTCCTTGGTGCCCCCACCCGTGCGCGAAAGGGAGAAGAGCAGGGCGAAGAGGTCGGCCAGGATGAGGAGGGGCAGGAGGAACTGGGCCAGGAAGCGGATCAGGCGCTTGGTGGACTGAGAGTCGACGGTGATGCGGGTGCCACCCGTGTAGAACGACTTCAGCAGATCGTTGGTGGCGGCGTCGCTGGCCGGATACGACGTGAAGTACTTCAGTGGGGGTTGCCCAGGCGCCGTCACGATCGTGCCCGTGATGCGGGCGTCCTCGTCGAGGAACCGAGCCGTCGTCAGGTTGTGGTCGTTGGCGGCCCGGATGACGACGTCGAGTGGCAACTCCCGTCCCGGTGACGCCGGGCGCAAGGCGTAGAGGGCCGCCCCATAGACGGCGAGAAGCACCAGGAGGGCGATGGCCAGGTCTCCGGTAGGGCCTAGTTGGCCGCGCCGGCGTCGCTCCTTTCCCTGACGAGATGGTGCCTCGGCCTCGGTGACGGGCGTGGCGGGGCGCGAGGTGTCCGAAGGGTTACCACGCTGCGGCAACTTCATCGCCTACCTCCTCAGTCGACCGATACCCAAGTGTCAGCGGAGATCCCCACCAGTGTGGACCCGCTCCCGCCGCGAAATACGAGACTCTCACCTTTACCTGAAGAAGTGCTGAAGGGGCATCGGGGCAGAGCATCCGTCTGGGGCACGCCAGGCTTACGGCCGTGCCCGCCACTGTGCTGCTCCGGGACCCCAGCAGGGCGGTGCAGGTCGGTCCCGCTACCATGCACCTACGTGTCCGAGTCGGGTAAGAGCCCTTATTGATGGTTGAGCGGGAACAACTCCACCCGAGCGACTACATGCGCGTCCTGCGCCGCAGTCGACTCCTGATCGCCCTTATCGCCATCGGCATCGCCGTCCTCGCCGTGGCCATTGGCCTGGCCGGCCCACGCGTCTACGAGGCCACGGCCCAGGTGGTGGTACAGCAGGCCTCCACCAACTCCGTCTTCGGCACTAACAGCGCGCAGCCTCTCGACCCGGCTCGGGCCCTCGAGACCCAGATCCGGGTCATCGAGGGCCCCCAGGTGCGCACGGCGGCGGAGGCGAAGGTCGGCAAGTCCTCCACGATCTCGGCCTCGGCGGCCAAGGACGCCGATGTCATCGGTATCACGGCCCGCGAGCCCACCGCCGCCAAGGCCGCCGCGGTGGCCAACGCGTATGCCGACGCGTTCGTCAACCTTCTTCGTCAACAGGCCGTCGACGAGGTCCTGGCCCTCACGAAGTCGATCCAGACCAAGATCACCGACCTGCAGGCCCAGATCGACGGAGTCACCGGGGTCGAGCGCGACACGCTGGTGCAGGCCCAGGGCGCGTTCCGGCAGAAGCTGGGCGAGCTCCAGGTCAACGAGCCGCTCTCGGGCAGCAGTGCGCGGCTGGTGACCCCCGCCGTGCGCCCGAGCGCCCCAGCCTCGCCCCGACCGTTGCGGACCGGGCTCTGGGCGCTGTCCTTCGGGCTCGTCCTGGGCGTGGGCGTGGCCTTTGCCCGCGACTACCTGGACAACTCGGTGAAGACCAAGGAGGACCTCGAGAGGGCCACGTCCGGCCTACCCGTGCTCGGGCTGATCCCGACCGTGCCGGGGTGGAAGGCCGATGACCGGGACGAGGGCAGCTCGTCGTCGATCCGGGCGGAAGCGCCGGAGGCGTTCCGCACCCTGCGCACCACCGTCAAGTTCCTGGGCATCGAGGGTCCCGCCCAGGTCATCCAGGTCACCAGCCCGGGGGTCCGAGACGGCAAGACGACGATGGTGGCCAACCTGGCCGTGGCCATCGCCAGGACCGGGCAACGGGTGATCGTCGTCGATTGCGACCTCCGCCGCCCTCGGATGCACCACCTCTACGGCCAGGAGAACCGGGCCGGCCTGACGTCGGTGGTGATCGGGCGCGTGCCGCTGGCCAACGCCATGACCCCTGTTGCCAACGAGCCGAACGTGCTGCTGCTGCCGTCGGGACCACGACCGCCCAACCCTTCCGAGCTCCTCTCCTCCAAGAGGACCGCCGAGATCATCGACGCGCTGCGCCATGCCGCCGATGTCGTGTTGCTCGACTGCCCGCCGGTCCTTCCCGTGACCGACGCGCTCGTGTCCGCCGCACATGCCGACGTCACGTTGCTCGTGTGCCGGGCCGGGGTGACCGACCGTCGGAACCTCACGCGGGCGCTCGAGCTGCTGCGCCAGGTCAATGCCCCCGTGGCCGGGACCATCTTGAACGGTGCCGATGCCCACGACACCTACGGGGACAGCTATGGCGAGTACTACCACCTCCCCGAAGCCCCGGCCAACGGGGCCCATGCCGTCACGAAACACCCAGCACGCTCCTAACCGACGGGCCGCGCCCGGATCGTCTCCGATCCCGACCGTCAGGGCTGGTGTCACATCAGGTGGCGTTGGCGGCGGCCTCGAGGACCGTGGCCGCCGAGGGTCGATCGTCGGGGCTCACCTGGCGACGGAGCCAGACGATCCGGCCCCCCACCACGACGGCGTCGCCGCCGAGTTGGCGCGGGTCTTCCACGGGACGGTGCACATCGCGGCCCTGGGCGACAGCCTCGCGGTAATAACGAACGGTGGCCGGACCGAGAACGTCGCGAAGGGAGGCCCGCGGGAGGCCCAACCGGCCGTAGACAAGCCGTTCGGGATCAGCCAGGAAGGCCCACGGCCATCCAAGGTGGTCGGCCAGCGTGGCCAGGGCAGGGGCGGGACTGAAGCCGGCGGCCACCACGGTGGCTCCGAGGGCCTCGAAGTCGTCCCCGCGGTCCTGCATCTCCACGAGATGCTCCTGGCACGGCAGTCAGTACCGATGGCGAATGACGGCGAGAACCACCAGACCACGATCGGCACCCAGATCGAACGGCTCGCCTGTGCGGGCGTCGGGCAGAACCACACCATCCAAGTCGACGTTGTCGTCGGGCCGGACGTCGGACGAACCGGGCGGCGCATCCGGCGGGGCCATCGCCGACAGGTTAGGAGCGGACCAACTCCACGCCCAACTCCTCGTCGAAGTCGTAGTTGAGTTCGTCGATGAGGCGGGCCACCAGGTGGAGGCGGGTGATCTCCTTACCCGTCTTGGCGAACCCGCTGTCGTCGAACATCCGTTGCTGGCGGAACGGGGCCTGAAGAGCGGCAGCACGCCGGTTCAGGCTGTCGACCGCCCGCTGGGGGTCGTCGGAACACTCGCGACACACCGCCCTGGCCACCCTTCGGCCGAGGACGATCTCGAGAAACATCTGCAGATTTTCGGGCTTCATGCCACTCTCCCGGAGGAATCGACCGGACGGACAACGTTCCCCCCCGCTTGGAACGGCAGGGGCGGGCCCGAACTTGAGGGCTCAGGGAGCCGTCGTCGTGGGGCCGCCGACCGTGGTCGGAGCCACGGTGGGGGTGGCGGCCGTGGTGGGAGGGCTCGTCGTCGTGGGCTTGGGGGCGGTGGTGGTCGAAGGTCGGGCGGTGGTCTGGGTGGGCTCGGGGGTCGTCACCGTTCGGCTGGTCGTCGGCACCGGAGCCGTCGTGGTGCCCGGAACGACCAGGGTCACCACCGTCGTGCGCTTTACCCTTTCATCAGCCGACGGCTTCTGATCGATCACCCGGTTGGGGTCGCCCGTGCGGTCCGGCTGCTGTTCGACCGTCGACTCGAGGCCGGATCGGCTGACGGCCGCCTTGGCGTCGTCGACGGTGAAGTCGATGACCCGGGGCACGGTGGCGGTTCCGCTGCTCCCCGACCTGAGCGCCACGATGATCGCCACCGCGGCCACGGCAAGCAGACCCAGGAGGCCGAACAGCAGCAGTCGCCGGCGGCGGTACACGGACGGCGGCGGCGGCGAGGGGCCGATGGGGGGTGACGCGCCCCCGGTCGTCGGCGGGACGGCGGCGCCGATGGGCGTCATCATCTCCGTCGAGCGAGCTCCGGCCGCCGAAGTCGGCGGGACGGCGACCACCGTGGCGTCGAGTTCGGGCGGCCCGAAGCTGAGGGCCAGTAGTTGGGCCCGGAGCTCGGTGGCCGAGCCCTGGCGGTCGGCGGGGTCCTTGGCCAGGGCTTTGAGCACGATGTGGTCGAAGCCGGGTGGCAACTCCGGGTTCCGGCTCGACGGAGGGAGCGGCGGTTCGTTCAGGTGTTGGTAGGCGATGGCCACCGGGTTCGACCCGTCGAACGGCGGCCGGCCTGTCGCCATCTCGTAGAGCACCACGCCGAGGGAGTACACGTCGGTGCGCTCGTCGAGGTCGGCTCCCTGCGCCTGCTCCGGCGACAGGTAGGTCGCAGTGCCCATCACGGCCCCGGTCTGGGTGAGGCTCTCGCGGGGGTCTCCGGCCCGGGCGATCCCGAAGTCGGCGACCTTCACCGCCGATGCCGTCGACGAGATCAGTACGTTGCCCGGTTTCACATCGCGGTGGACGATCCCGTTGGCGTGGGCGATGGCCAGGGCCGCGGCAACCTCGGAGGCAATCTCGACGACCCGTGACGGTTCGAGGGGTCCCTCGGTCCGGATGATGTCGCGCAGGGTCTCGCCGTCGACGTACTCCATGACGATGAAGTACGAACCGTCGTCCTCGCCGAAGTCGTAGACCGACACGATGTTGTGGTGGTTGAGCCCGGCTGCGGCCCGGGCCTCCCGGCGGAACCGCTCCACGAAGTTGACATCCCGGGCCAACTCGGGAAACAGGACCTTCACCGCGACCTGCCGATCGAGAAGCTCGTCGCGGGCCAGATAGACCTCGGCCATGCCACCTCGGGCCAGGTGGCGGACGATTCGGTAACGCTCGCTGAGCACCCGGTCGGCCACGGGCCGCAAGCCTAGGAGACGGACCGGCACTCCGGGGAAGCAGCTCGATTCGTTTCCTCCAGGGTCGGTGGGGTAGATCCTCCACGTGCTCCGCCTGTCGCCACGCCCCAGCAGCCCGACGTGAGCGAACAGTCCGACGCCCAACCGGTACCGTCACAGACCGCCGAGAGCGGCCCCCCGACCTCGCCCACCGATCTCGGCCCTCTCGGGATCAAGGTGAGCCTGAAGCGGGCGATCAAGGAGTTCAAGGTCGACCGGGGCTCGCTGATCGCGGCGGGTATGGCCTTCTACTGGTTTCTCGCCATCTTTCCGGCCATCATCGCCGCCGTCGGCCTCCTCGGCCTGGCCAACGCCGGTTCCGGCACCATCGACAACATCAACAAGGCCATCGGCACCACCCTGCCCGGCAGCGCGGCCAAGACCCTCCAGGGCATCGTCAACGGCGCTCGGGTGAAGGGTGGTGGCGGGTCGTTCCTGGCCACCTTCTTCGGACTGGCCCTGGCCGTGTGGGGGGCTACGGCCGGCATGGTGGCGCTCCAGCGGGGCCTCGACGTCGCCTACGACGTCGAGGTGGAGCGCAAGCTGGTGGCAGCTCGCACCCGCGCCCTGCTCCTGATCCTGCTCACCATCGTGCTGGGCGGCGTGGCCACGGTGCTCATCGTCTTCGGTGCGCCGCTGGCCCACGGCATCGAGGGCCACCTGCCCTTCGGTGCCACGGAGTTCAACGTCGGTTGGACGATCGCCCGCTGGCTTGGCGGCCTGATCGCCCTGTCCATCCTGTTCGCCGGCTACTACTCGCTCGGTCCCAACCGGGAGACGCCTCGATGGACCTGGGTGAGCCCTGGCGGCATCGTCGCCACGGTCGTCTGGCTCCTCGCCTCCGTGGCCTTCTCCTTCTACGTGGACAGCGGCGGCGACCTGGCCAAGTACGACCCACTCAGCGGGGTCGTGGCTCTCCTCCTATGGCTCTACCTCTCGGCCCTGGCGGTGATCCTGGGCGCCGAGATCAACGCCGAGTTGGAGCGCCAGGGCGACGTCGAGCGACGGGAGCGCCACGGTGGCCGTCGCCGACGACCCGCCTCCGAGGCTCGTCCGACTCCCACGGCCGCGGCGCCCGGGCCATTGCCGACTCCCGGACCCTGATTCCGGCGGCGCCGGCAGCCGACGACCGAGGTTCAGAGCTTGGCGACGATGGCGTCGACGAGGACCTGATTGCCCGATTTGGTCAGGTGGACGCTGTCGCCGTCGAACACATCGGGATGGTCGGAACCGAGCTTGTTCCAGTCGACCAGTACGGCCTTGGGATAGCGCCGCACACCATCGGCAAGGACATCGTTGTTCGGCTGCTCCCATGGGCGGGGCACCCGGACGTTGACGACCACGACTCTGCGAACGGCGACGAACACCTCCATGAACTGGTCGAACTGACTCTTCGTGACCACGCCGTTGTTGCCGACTTGGAGGATCACTTCGTCGCCCAACCGGCCCGAGTCGCGCAGTGCCTTGGCCGCAGCCAGGCTGGCCGACGTCTGGCGGCCCAACTGGGCATCGAGGATCAGGTCGCCGATCCTGCCGGCCAGGGCGACGCGGGCATCGTCGAAGACGGAGTCGCCGATCGCCGAGACCTTGGCCTGGATAACCGGGCCCGGGGCGCCGGGAACCGCCCCGGCGGGGCCCACGCCGGTGGCGAGGCCCGATGAACCGATACTCGCCGAAGCAGCCGTCGAGGCCCCGCCAGACAGTTGCTGCACGCCTCCGGCACCAAGTTGGAGGGGCCGACGCTTCGGTGGCTGGTAGACGAGGGCCGCACCAACGGCCACGACGACGAGCACGCCGGCAACTGAGGCGACCGAGATCCGAGTCCGGGACGGCAGGGCACCCGCTCGCCATTGATCCCACGCCCGCCCCAGCGCACCCGAGCGACAGGGGACCTCGACGAAGCGATACGACGCTGTCGCCAACGTCATGATGATAGCCAGTTGGAGGGCCAGCAGGGCATTGCCGCTCAGGTCGATGTCGGTATGGGCGCGGGTGAGCATGAGCACGGGCCAGAACCACAGATAGATCGCATACGAACGCTTGCCCAGCCACACCAACGGACGCATACCGAGAACACGACCCACCATCGTTCGCTGACGATCGGCCCCGACGGCCACGATCACCGCCGACGCCAGGGCCACGAGGAGGAAGCCCCCTCGGTACAGGCGCTCGTCGAACTGATTGACGTGGGCCACACACCAACCCAGGAAGGCGAGACTCACCACGCCCGCCACTTCCAGCCGCACTTTCCGCCCCGGATCGACGTCGCCAGAACGGTTGGCCCACGACCTGCTCACGCAGGCGAGAGCGGCTCCCACGAAGATGGCCGCCACCCGGGTGTCGGTGCCGTAATACACCCGTGACGGGTCGACCTCGGGGTTGTACAACAGGACCATTATCAACGTCGAGCTCCCGGCGAGGGCGAGCACCCAGGCCCCGAGCAACTCGCGGCGGCGGTTCCACCGGAGAATGACGGCCAGTGCCAGCGGCCACAACAGGTAGAACTGCTCCTCCACGGCGAGGCTCCACAGGTGCTGGAGCAGAGGCGGGCGGCCGATGGACTCGAAGTAGGACTGGTGGCCGAAGATGAGCCGCCAGTTGGTGACATAGCCGAGGGAGGCGGCGATGTCACCGCCCAAGCGGTGACCCTCGTCCGGAGCCAGCAACGGCACCAGCAGAACGACGGCCACCAGGAGCACGCCCACGGCGGGCAGAAGCCGGCGGGCGCGTCGCTTCCAAAAGCGCCGAAGCTGAAGATGCCCACACCGATCGACGTCTTTGAGCAAGAGGCCGGTGATGAGAAAGCCGCTCAGCACGAAGAACACGTCGACCCCGAGGAAGCCCCCCTTCGCCCACGTGAGGTTGGCGTGGTAGGCGACCACTACCCCAACGGCCAGGGCCCGGATTCCGTCGAGCGCAGGGAAATACGGCCGTTGCCCAGCCGCTGGACCCCGGGTCCGCATTCCGAGTGCCCCGATCGGCGCCGACCGCTCCATGGTGGGTGCCGAACGCCTGGAAGCGGTCCCGGCTATCAGTGCCGGTGACGCGGCGGGCGCCACGGCGTCGATGCCGGACGTCCGATAGGAATCCTGGCCCCCGGTCTCCCGAGACAGAGGTGGCGTGGACGGCGAAATCGGCGCCATGGCCTATCAGTATGCCCTGTGGGAGCTCCGAAACCCTAGACCTCGGTGTCGGACCATGGAAATCCCGTGAGTGGTAGCGCCCGACGAGAGCAAATCACCGGAATGGAGCCGGGGGGCCCATGAGCGTGGCCGGGCGGGAGCGGGCGGGAGCGGGCGGCCAGCGCGGGGCCCGCTGCGGGCCCGCGACCCGGAAGCCTCCATCGCCCCCGCCGCCGGACCGATGGCCAGGACTGCGGACTACCGCACCATGGTGACGCTGCTGGCCCTCAGGTTCTGGGGCAGGTCCTCGGTGACATCGATGGCCATAACCACCAGATCGTCGTCACGCAGATCGTCGGTCGACGACCTGGCAATGGTGGTCACTGTTCCCCCCCGCCCATTGAGGCGGCGGGCGACCAGTTGTACGGACTCGTCGTGAGCGTCGCTGTTGGTGACGGCGACGATCCGCCGAGCCTGGTCGGGCACCCCCTGCACCACCAGAAAGGGAACGGGGGCATCGTCGCGCGCCGCCAAGATGTCGGGAAGGGCGGCGGCGTCGCTGTCGGCGACGACCACGCACGTGCAGGCCAGCGAGCTGGCGGCGTGGACGATCCCGTCGGCGAGGGTGCGGTCGCGGCGGACTTCCACGGGAATGTCGGGGCCGACGCTGAACACGCTGCGCTCGAGCGAGGCGATCATCTCGGCGGGCGGCAGCATCCGGCCCCGACCGATGATGATCACGGGGATGACCACTCCCCCGTCGCCGGCGGCGATACGAGCGGCCACGTTGATCGTCCCGACCGAAGGGGGCGTCGAACCCGACACGAGCAGCACCCGATCGCCCAGACCGCCGGCAACGGGCGGCGGCAATTGGGCGCGCCGAGCGAAGAAGTTCGTGGTGAGGGCGGAGAACACGAGGCTGAACAGGATGAGGATGAGCACGGCATTGACCAGGTCAGTGCCGAAGAGCCCGATTTCCTGACCGATCGTGGTAACGGCCAAGGTGGCGGCAGCTTGCGGTGACGAGAGCGAGAAGAAGAGGCCGACCTGCGGCCAGGAATAGCCCAGAAGCGGCTTGGTGAGCATGGCGGCAGTGGCCTTCCCACCCACGCAGGCCAGGATGAACAGCGCGGCCAGGGCCAGTGTGTCGGGGTCGGCCATCACACCGGGATCGAGGATGAGCCCGACCGATACCAGGAACACCGGAATGAACACGGCGGAGCCGAAGAACTCGATGCGATCCATCAGGGAGCTCGCACTCGGCACCAGCCGATTGAGGGCGATTCCTGCGAAGAAGGCCCCCACGATGCCGTCGATGCCGACCATCTCCGAGAGCGTCGCCGCCGACAGCAGGGCCACCAGGGCGAACACGTAGCGGACCGGTCGAGACGGGCCGAGCGCGTTGAGGGCCAGGCGGGCGACGCGAGGCAGGACGACGAAGCAGCCTACCCCGAGGATGGCGAAGCCGATCAGGACCTGGGACGCCAGCTCGGGCCCGGTGACATGGCCCACGGTGGCGCCCGAGACCACGGCCAGCACGATCAGGGCCAGGGTGTCGGTCACCACGGTCGCCCCCACGCCGGCGGCGATGGCCGGGTCGGAACCGAAGCCGAAGCCGCGGATGGTGGGGTACACCACGAGCGTGTGCGATGCCAGCAGCGAGCCCAGGAGCACCGATGCCAAGCCGGAGTAGCCGAGAGCGAATCCCACGGTGGTGCCGGCGGCCATCGGGAACGAAAAGGTCAGCATGGACGCGATGATCACCGAGCGGCGGTGACGCTTCACCAGGCCCAGGTCGAGCTCGAGGCCGGCTACGAACATCAGGTACAACAAGCCCAGCTGTCCGAGCGCGACCACGGTCGTGTCACTCTGCGGCACCGCACCCAGCCCGTGCGGGCCGATCAGTAGCCCGCCGAGGAGCAGCCCGATGATGCCGGGGAGCTTGAACCGCTCGATGATGAACGGTCCACCGACGACGACCACGAACACCACGAGGAACAGCCAGGCGTGTCCGTGCGGCGCTTCGACCTTGACCCAGCCCGCCAACATGCGGTCGGACCCCGCGGCGAGACCGCTCATTCCCGTGTCCGGATCACACGAGGGGCGGAAGATCCGACCACGCCCTGACCGAGTGAGTCGTGCACCAGGTTGCTGATCGTGCCGTCGGCCTCGAAGGCCCGGAGGGCGGAGTCGACGGCCTGACGATTGGCGGAGCCCTTCGGCAGCGCCGCCGACAGGTTGTCGTCGGTGTCGAACTGACTGGCCACCGTCAGCTGCCCGTCGGAGGCTTCGGCCAGCGCTACGGCCACCGGCAGGTCGAGGAGGATGGCGTCGACGCGGCCTGATTCGAGCTCCCGGAGGCTGTCGTCGCGCGTGCCCACCGCCCGTGTCGGCGGATCAGGGCGTACGACATCGGCCAGGAACTTCTCCAGGGTGCTCGACGCCCGTACCGACCACGACAGTTTCCGGGCCGCCGCCAGATCGGGGACCTCCCGGCCGTTGCGGACGAGTACCGCCGGCGTCGCCGGCAAGTATGGCACCGAGAAGCTCAGAACCCGCTCGCGGGCCGAGGAGGCCGTTAGCTCCGACAACGCCAGGTCCGCACCACCGAGGTCGCCGTCGACCAGCTTGGAGAACGGGACGGTGACCACGTGAACCCGAGCCAGCCCGAAGCGGTCGGCCAGCGCATTGGCGAGGCCCCACTCGAAGCCCCCGGTGGGCTGCGACGGTGTCCCCTCCCAGAACCCCGTGGCCGGGATCTCCGAAGTGGCGACGGTCAACGTGCCCGGCTGGACGGGCCGGAAGCGTCCGGCCGCCGGTCGCCTGTCGGTGCACCCGGCCGCCAGACCCAGTGACATCAGTGCCAGCACGACCGCGCCGGCCACGGTGGCCGGTCGCCGGAACGGAATCGGCGAGGTCAGGCATCGCCACCCCGCCCACTCCTTCCGGCGCCCCGGTAGGTCAATGTCCACCGCGTGCGAGGGCGGCATCGAGGCCGCCGAGCTCCTGCTCGAAGTCGGCGGCGCGCTGACGAACCACGGCCTCGGAGTAGCCGAGTTGCTCCGAGGTCGGAGGAGGCGGCCCGAGGCGCAGGGCCCGATCGGCGTCGGCTGCCGATCGCAGGGCCTGCAGGGACTGATCGGCCCGGGCCACGGCCGTGCCCAGCCACTGCTCGGGCGGCCGGCCGCTCAACATCTGCAGCCGCTGGTGCAGCTGGGCGCCCTGAGCCTCCAGGTCGGACCACGTGCGGGCGGCGGCGGCGGGCTGATCGAGCGTGGCCAGCCCGTGGGTGGCCAGGGCCAGCACACTGCGACCTTCGACGGCGGCCTGGACGGCCTGGTCGGTCCACCGTTTCGAACTGCGCTGGCGGACCAGGAGGAAGATGACGATCCCGGCCAGGATCAGCACGGCCAGGGCGCCGGCGATCAGGGCGATGGTCTTGCCCGAGATGCCCGATCCGCCCTGGTTGGCTTCGGCCACCGTCGTCGAGGTGGTACTGCTCGTCGACGAGGGCGAGGTGGACGTCGACCTGGCGACCGTGGTCGTGGTCTGGGCCTTGGTCGTGGGAGGCGCGGTGGTGGGCGCGATCGTGCTGGCCGTTGTCGTGGAAACGGCCGTCGGCGATGTCGTGGTCTGTGCCAACGCGCCCGGTGTCGAGACGGCCAACGCAGCGAGGAAAATCAGCGTGAAACCAAGGCGTCGCAACATGTGAGCCCTCCCTTGTTCCCGGCGCATCCGGGCCCGCGGCATGTCGGTGGGTACCGGACCCTAACCGGACGGGCGCCTGAAGCAGAGGATCGCAGGGCCGGCGGTACGCTCGCACGGGTGCCGCCCTCGGAGGGTCCGAACGGGTCCAGGGGCACCCTCGTCCGTGGAAGGTGGTGAACGTGCCCGAACATTCGTCCGGAGACCACCGCGACGACGATCTGGTTCGGGTGCTTCGGAGCGACGAGTGTCCCGTCGGCACACCCCAGGAGCCCGAGCTGCGCCTGGTATCGGTCGGTACCACGGAGGTGATCGTGGTCCGCCTCCCCGATGGCGAGGTGGTGGCCTTCACCAGCCGGTGCCCCCACCAGGGCACCGACCTCATGGACGCAAGTTTCTTTGACGGTCGGTTGCGCTGCCCCTACCACCTGTACCTCTACGACCCCCACACCGGGGAGAACATCGTGCCTTCCCGCGACGCCCGCGCCGAGCACCTGTGGAAGCTGAAGCCGGGGTACCTGCCGACCTATCGGGTCGAGGAGCGCGACGGGTGGATCTGGGTGGCGCCCCGGCCCTGCGCACCGCCGCTCGACTACGACCCCGAACTTCAGCGACGCCCCGTCGGCCTGGCGACGGGGCGCGGCGAGTCAGGCCCGGGCGACTCCCCGGCGCCAGACTCGGGCGCCACCGGAGCCGACCTTGGGCCCGCGGTGGCAACCGGCCCCGTCGAGCACCCCGCCAGGACCGTACGCGTCGGCCCCGGCGCCACCTTCGAGCTCCGCTTGGCGGCCGACCCCAGGCCCGGCCACGTTTGGCGGGTGCAACTGGCCGACGGGCCACTCACCCTGGTCGAAGAGCGCTTCGACCAGACCGACCCCCCGCGCCACCGGGTGACCCTGGCCGCGACCCGCGAAGGGGTGGCCACCGTCCATTGCGCCTTCGGCCGTCCGTGGGATGCGGTTCCGGCCGAGACCCGTACCTACGTGGTGCACGTCGAGAAACCGATGCCCGCCGGCCCGGACCCGGAGCGCTCGGGGCAGTGACCGGCCGCAGGGAAATCGATGGCACCACGGGCCGAGGCGCCGACGCCGACCTGGCTCCCGACCATGCAGACCCGGTCCGGTCCGGGCGCCGGCTGCGATTGGCCGACCTGGTGGGTGCAATCGGGGCACTCGTCGTATTGTCCAGCGCGCTGGTCGGCTGGGCGGGCACGGGCGGCGGTGTCAGCGGAACGGGAGAGCTGCGACCACCGTCGGGAATCGTCCGGTCGGTGGACGCCTTCACCCCTGCCCCTCTCGTGGCCGCCTTGGTGCCGTTGTGGAGCTTGGGCCGACGGGCGAGCGGCGGGCGGCCCCTGCCCGGATGGCTCCTCGTGGTGGTCGGCGCGCTGATCCTCCTGCTCCTCGCCGGCGGCGGTGCGCACCTGGTCTCCGAGGCAGTGGGGCACCGAGCGCCCGAGGTGTACACGGTGCCCGAGGGCGCGGTCGCCGTTGCCGCCCTGGGGGCATCCGCCATCATCGCCGCCGGCCTCGCAGGAATCTTCGCCGCCTCATCCACCCTGGATCGTCGGCCGCGCTGAGGCGCTGAGCATCAGCCTCCGAGCGGGGGCGGACCGGCCGGTGGCGGTCGCAGGGCCTCGATTGAGGCCGTTAGATGCTCGACCGCCTCCTTGAGGTCGTCGGCCGTGGGCATGCCGGTCAGGGCCAGACGGACCGACGCAATCTCGCGGGCGAGGAACTCGGCGTCGGCCTGGGTCCGGGCCGTGAGCAGGCGATCACGCTCGGTCTCCGCCCGGTCGCGCTGGTCCTGGCGGTTCTGGGCCAACAGGATCAAGGGGGCGGCGTAAGCAGCCTGGGTGGAAAAGGCCAGGTTCAGGAGGATGAACGGGTACTCGTCCCAACGGAGGGCGGCGGCGAACACGTTGATGATGATCCAAATGACGACGAACACTGTCTGAATCACCAGGAAGCGTGCGGTGCCGAGGTTGCGGGCAATGGCCTCGGAGAAGCGCCCGAAAGCCTCGGGGTCGTAGTGGGCCCCGAGTGCCACCCTGCCCTTGGGTGCCGACAGGTCTTCGCGCCGAGGCATCAGCGCCATCCCCGGGGAAGCGTCCGGTCGAGCACGTCGTCGACGGTGACCGCGCCGAGCAGCCGGCCGTGGTCGTCGCAGACAGCGACGGCCAAGAGGTCGTAGGCAGCCAGGCGCTCGGCCACGGCCAGCTCCGTGAGCGCCGGGCTGATGACGGCCGGCGTGGCGTCGATGCACGTCCCGACACGCGTGGACGGGGGCTCACGCAGGAGGTGCTGAAACCCGACCGACCCCAGGTAGGCGCCGGTGGGGGTCTGGGTGGGCGGCTGGGCCACGAACACCTGGGCGGCCAGGGCCGGGGGGAGGTCGGGGTCGCGCAGGCGCGCCAGCGCCTCGGCAACCGTGACCTCGGGTCCGATCACCACCGGCTCCGACGTCATGAGACCACCGGCGGTCGCGCCGTCGTAGGACAGCAGTCGACGCAGAGGCTCGGCCTCGTCCGGCTCCATGGCCTCGAGCAGCTGGCGCTGGCGCTCGGCCGGGAGCTCCTTCAGCAGGTCGGCGGCGTCGTCGGGTTCCATCTCCTCCAACACGTCGGCGATGCGAGCGAGATCGAGTCCTCGGATGAGCTCCACCTGCTCCCGCTCGGGCAGCTCCTCCAGGAGGTCGGCCAGGCGCTCGTCGTCCATGGTGGCCACCAACTGGCGGCGGCGCTCGGCCGTGAGGGGCTGGAGGCGACGAGCCACGTCGGTGGGGTGAAGCTGGCGCAGGGCCGCCACCTCCCCGGCCAGAGGCCCGGCGTCGAAGAGGCCGGCCGCGTCCTGCCAACCGACCACACGCGTCGACCGCAGGCGTCCGAGCGGGCCCGGGGGAACCACGGCCACGGTCGCCACTTCCCAGGAGCGTGCCCGAGCGATGACCGGGCGCAGGCCAAGGTCGGTGACCACCCCTCCGGCGAAGCGCCGGCCCAGCAGGTCACCCACCAGGAGCTCGCCCATGCGCAGGGAGAAGTGGCGAAGGTCGACGGTGCCACCGGCGAGGCGCATTCCCGACGAATCGAGCTCACCGGCCCGGGCCGCAGCCACGAAGATGCGGCGACGATTGATGGCGGCGACGAAGCCGAGCACCTGCGGCGCGTGCCCGGCGACCGCGGGCAGGAGCACCACGTCGGCGACCGTACCCACCGCGCTGCCTTCGGCATCGATGATCGGCAACCGGAAGATCCGGGACGCGTAGATGAGGATGGATTCGTCCACGGACGCGAGGCTATCTGGGGCAGCCGTCGGCTCCGCCCTTACCTGTTCTGGTCGGGTTCGGGGTCGCCAGGACAACCCCCAACCCGCCCGGAACGTTGCTGTCAGTCCCCCGCTGGTTCGGTAGTGCCCTCCTCGCCGGCCGAACCGTCGCCATTCGAGCCGCCGCCGTCGACCTGGGGACGGCGCCAGAGGCGGCCGGCCAACTCGGCCTCGGTGAGCTCGACCTTGGTGGGGTCGAGGGGCAGGTCGTCGGCGACCGGGGCCAGGACGGTCCGGTGACCGTTGAACACCGGGAGCGGAAGGTCGACGCTGGCGTGGCCCTTGTGGGCGGCCACGACCTGGGTGTGGTACTCCTCGGCCAGGCGGGAGAACTCGGCGGTGCCGTACGGCGTGCCGTCGATGAGCGATCCGGGACGGCCCTCGATGATGGCGTGGATGTCTTCGCCGGTGACCGTCTTGTGGGTCTCCAGGGCGTGGGCCACCGAGAGTATGGCTCCACGGTTCTCACGTAACAGCAACTCGACTCTGTCCATGATCAGGGCCAGGTTGTCCTCGATGCGGCTGCCCAGGCTGCTCTCGAGCAGATCCTTCTTGTCCTTGTCGTCGCCCTTACCGGGACGTCCGCCGCCACCGATGCCCACCTCGTGGGTGACGCCGTGGGAGGCCACCGTGGTGCCCATCCCCCAGTATCCCTCCATCATGGTGGCGATCTTGGTGGCCGTCTCCAGGTCGCCGGACACGCCTGAGGAGTTGTCGCCGTCGAAGAACATGCGCTCGCCGACCAACGATGCCAGGCACACCATGATGTCGGCCTCGTATTCGGACCGCCACCGGGTGAACTGGTCCTCGGGGGGGATCGACGCCACCATGCCGAGGTAGGTGCCACCCTTCTCGATGGTGGCGATGTCGATGGTCATGTGCTGGCGAACGCGGTAGGCCGTGACGGCGTGGCAGGCCTCATGCACGGCCACGGCGTGACGCTCGCGTTCGATGTACTCCACGTCCTCGGGCGGACCCAGGTCCTTGAGGTGCTTGGCCTTGACGATGTCCGTCCAGGTGATGGCGTCGCGCCCGGCCCGGATGGCGTTGATGAGCGCCTCGTTGACCATGTCCTTGATGGTGGCCCCCGTGGCGTACGGGGTGATGGTGGCCAACTTGTCGATGTCGGTGGGCGTGAGCTCGTTGCGCACCTTGGCCAGGTAGCCCTCGTAGGTCCGCACCCGACCGGGCTTCGACGGGTAACCGACCTTGTAGATGCGGTCGATGCGGCCTGGGCGAAGGAGGGCCTCGTCGAGGGCCTGGGGCATGTTGGTGGCCATCATGATGAGCATGCGATACTTGGGCGGGGGCTTGGGGCGCATGCCCAGCACCCGCCGCACCACCCGGTTCGTGAAACCTCGGGGCTTCTTCATCCCCGACAGTTCGGTGAGCAGGGCCTGCAACGTGCCCATCCCCCCACCCCCCATGCCCATGGGCATCATCCGGTCGCGGCTGCGCCGTGGCGGTTCGGGGCCACTGCTCGCGACCATGGAGCTCTGGAACACCATGCTGGCCGAGTTGGGCGACACATAGCTGAGCCCGTTGCACGACGGCAGCGGCGCCCAGGGCCCGCTCCCGCCGCTGGTCATGGCCGACCCGTGCGGCGTCATCTGCCCACCACCGAAGATGCCGCCGGGCTGAAGGGCGCCCCTGCTGCCGAGTGAGTCGGCCTCGTCGAAGAACACGATCACCCCGCCGTAACGCACCGCGAGCTTGCGCAGCTTGCGAAACAGCGATTTCACCTTGAGGATGCCGACGCCCATGAACATGGCCTGGAAGGCACCGGGATCGACGAACACGTAGGGCTTGCCCGTCTCCCCCGCGACCGCCTCGGCCATGAGGGTCTTGCCCGTTCCCGGCGGCCCCCACAACAGGATCCCCCCGGGCACATACCCGCCCTTGTCCTCGATCGATTCGGGGTCGTCGAGGAAGACGATGTTCTCCTTGATTTTCTCCAGCACCGAGTCCTGGCCCCATACGTCATAGAAGCGGGTCTTGATGTCGTCGGGGAAGTAGACGTCGGTGCCGCCGCGAGAGAGGAACCAGAACATGGCCCCGAACTCCATGATGACGAAGAACACGCCGGCGAGGAGCTGGAACACGAGCGGCAGGGCTCGGAAGAGGGTGATGGGGAGCAGCACCATGGCGAGGACCGGCGAGGTGTGCTGCACGGCGGCCAGGACGAAGTCGGCGATGACCAAGACGATGACGATCCGGACCAGGCGCCGGAACCGGAACCGGTTCCAGTCGTTGACCCGACCGACCCGCTGCTCCCACCGCCCGAACACCCGCTCCGACCAGAACGCGTAATACGCCGCCGACTGTTCGCAGAGGAACAGGTGGAGCTGGTGGAAGACCTCGAGGATGGCGATGACCACGAGCCACCACTTGGCCCCGAGCTGCTCGTCCATGGCGGCGCTGAAAGGCAGGAGCGGGTTGTCGCCCATGGCCGCGACGGCGAAGAAGACCAGGGCACCCACCGGGATCAACAGAAGCTTGATGCGGTCCCAGAACGACACCGGCTTGCGGGTCAGGCGATCCTCGTCGCGCTGGCGACTCTTGAACTGTAGGGGCCCACCGTCGGGCGGATCGAGACCGGGACGCTCGTTGGGTTCGTCGGCCATGCTCAGCCCTTCTGTTTGACCGTGAACGATGTCGCCACGTCGTTCAAAAGCGGGACGTTGGAGAGGTACTCGCTCTCGGAGGCCCGGATGAGCAGGACGTAGACGCGCTCGGACTTGGCGTCGAGCAGCGCCGTCTGGTTGACGATGTAGAACTCGCTGCCCTGGCGAAGCTCGAAGACCACGCGGTTGCCCCGCACCCCGTCGGCCGAGGTGATCTCGGTCTCCTTCAGAGGGCGGAAGCTGTCGGTCGAGGGAAGATTCGCCTCGAGGGGCTTGCCCTTGCGCTCCGCCTCGGCCTCGGCTTTGAGTTGGTCGTAAGGGAAGAACATGTTGCGCAGACTGGCCAGGTTGACGTGATCACGCTCGTCGATCGTGAGGTCCCGCACGCGTACCTCGGCCACCGGGGCCACGGCGAAGGAGACGGCGTGCTCGGGCTGGGGGTGCGGGTCGCCGTCGTAGGCCACCCGCCACTGCAGGGCTCCATTGAAGACCGTGTCGACGAACGACGGACCCGGCTCGCCGGCTATCTGGAGCGCCTTGGCGTCGGCCCGGTCGAGCAGGTTGCCGTCGAAGCTCTTCCACGACTTCGGCACCTTCAGGTAGGTCTTGGTCGAGGAATGGGCGACGTAGCGGTATTTCGACGACGCGCAGCCTCCGGCCACGAAGGCGGCGACCGCCAGCGGCACCAGTAGCGATCGCACCGAGGAACGCAACAGGGCGCCGGTTCGCACGCCCCCATCGTACCGCCCGTCTCCGCCGCGGGACCCCATGTCCGGGCGCGTCCGAGGACGGCAAACCTCAGGGGCGGGGCTGGGCAAGGGGCATCAGGGCCTTGATGAGCGGACGTAGGTCGGCCGGGACGTCGGCCTCCTGGAGCGACACGGAATGGCTGTCGCCTCCGCTCGACACGGTGAGGTCGTACTGAAACCGGTCGGGCCCCGATGGTGGCGCCGGGGGCCGGCGGGCCAGGTCACCCACATCGACGCGCGACAACGCGTCGGACACGGCGGCCGCGGCATCTGGAGCGAGGCTGGACACGTCGACCGACGCGCCCAGGCTCAGCCCGGCCATCCCGCCGCTGCGGACGAGGTCGATGTGAGTGTCGGCGGGCACCGAGTCGGGCACGAGCCGTCAGACCTTTACCTTCACCGCGTCCCAGCCGGCCTTGACGGCGTCGACCTCGGTCCCGGAGGCCCCGAAGAGCTGTCCGGCCTGGCGGATCGTGACCTTGGCGAAGGTGGCGAAGTCGCAGTTGGGCTTGATCCTGGCGTCCCGCAACGACTCGTACCAGATCTTGCCCGCCTTCTCCCACGCGTTACCGCCGATCGTAGTGGCGACCACATAGAAGGCGTGGTTGGGAATGCTCGAGTTGGTGTGGACGCCCCCGTGATCCTGGGAGGTGTTGACGAAATGGTCCATGTCCGCCGGTTGGTTGTCGTGGGCATTCGCCTTGCCGGGATCCTTCAGCGAACGCAGGGCGGGCTGGAGCATGGGTCCGACGATGTCGTTGCCGATCAGCCAGTCGGCCGAAGCCGCATCCTGCTTCTTGGCGTACTGCTTCACCAGTGAGCCGAACACGTCGGAGATCGACTCGTTCAGGGCACCGGACTGGTTCACGTAGGACAGACCGGCTTCGTACTGGGTGACGCCGTGGGTGAGCTCGTGGCCGATGACGTCGAGCGAGTTGGTGAGCGGGGTGAACATGTTCCCGTCGCCGTCACCGAAGAACATGTGGCCCTGGCCGTCCCAGAAGGCGTTGTCGTAGTCGGTCGAGAAATGCACCAGACCGATGATCGGCATACCGGTGTCGTCGATCGAGTCCCGTTGGAACACTTCCCAGTAGAACGTCCAGGTGGCACCGAAGCCGTCGTAGGCCTGGTTGACGCCTTCGTCGGCGACGGGGTCCGCCCCTTCCATGCGGCCGGGTGTGCCGAGGGCCATCTCCTCGCCGTGGTTCTGGTTGTAGATGGCGCGGTGCGGCTTCCCCCGGGCCCCTCCCACGGCGACGGCGCGGAGCTTGCCCGGAACCCGGCTTTGCGCGATCTCGGCCCGACTGACCCGGAAGGTCGAGTCGAGGGCGAGGGTCTTGAGGGCGGCCTCGCGCTCGGCGTCGTTGCCGTGCCTGATGACCTGGCGCAACAACTCGGGGGGGACGATGCACTGGATTGGGGATCGATGGGCCATGAGTGCCTCCTGTCTGCCGCCTACCTGGTGACCAGAACGGAGCCTATTCACCCGGGCCCGGCCGTACCCGTCGATCCGCTCAAGTTCGTGGAGCCAACGTGCCGACGTAGGCAAGATGGCAATCGATCGTGTCCTCCCGGCCGGAACCACCCCCTTCGGCCACAGGACCTCGGTGATCCGCCACTCAGTGGCAACGGTGGTGGCCACGACCGTCGTGGCGACCTTCCTGGTGATGGCATCACCGGCGCCCGCAGCTCACGCCGACGTGACACTCGACCAGCAGCTCCTCACCCTCATGAACCAGGACCGGGCCGCCAACGGCCTGGGCCCGCTCGAGTCGTACGCGCCCATGGCCTCGCTGGCCGAGAACGGCAACTACGGCGGTTGCGGCTACTCGGTCGCCGGTCGGGCCGCTGACATGGGCGCCCGCAACTACTTCAGTCACACCATCTTGAACTGCGGGAGCCGCAGTGTGTTCGACATGTTGACTAGCGCCGGCATCCCGTGGACCTCAGCCGCCGAGAACATCGGCTGGGAGTCCGGTTCGGTGGATCCCGCGGCGGCGGCCAGGATCCTCGAGGACGGGTTCATGAACAGCCCCGGCCACCGGGCGAACATCCTCGATCCCGCGACCACTCACGTCGGTGTGGGCTCGTGGAGGACCGCCGCAGGCCAGACATGGTCGGGCGGGGGCGCCCCGTACTCCAACGTCTACGTCACCGCAGTGGTCTTCGCCCACCTCTCGGGTGTGGCCTCGCCGGCCCAGCCGCCGTCCGCGGTGGGTGGAGTCGCCGCCGGCTCCGGGAGCGGTCGCGTGTCGGTGTCATGGCAATCGGCGGCGGCCACTGCTCCCGTGGACGTGTACGGGGTTTGGGCCTACTCGGCCACCGGATACTCGGGCCGTAGCGCGGCCGTGTGCGGGACGTGCACTACCGCCACCGTCGACGGCCTGGTCGACGGGACGGCCTACGTTCTCGTCGTCGCCGCCCACAACGCCGCCGGCTGGGGCGGCGCCGGATTCTCGCCGTGGGTCACCTCCGGCGGCATGCCTTCGGCCCCCGGCTGGGTGTCAGCCAGCCCAGGACAGGGACAGGTCCAGTTCTGGTGGGCTGCGTCCAACCGGGGCCTGGCGGCAGTCGACGCGTACCTGGCTCTGGTGTACGACGGCCCGAACTACTCCGGTCGATATGCCGTCACCTGTGGCACCTGCACCGGGGCCACGGTCACCGGCCTGACCGCTGGACACAGCTACACGGTGTACGTCCTGGCCCACAACGCCTATGGCTGGGGTCCGGCCGCGGCCGCCGCAGGCGTGCGAGTTTCCTGAGCGTCGGCTCGCTACGATCGGGGAATGGCTCGAGAGCGGGTGGTGCTCGGTCGCAAGGCTGACTCCTCCATGGTCAGCATCCGGTGGACCGAGGACTGTCCCGAAGACCTGAACGACGTCGAGACGGCCGAGGGCCTGGGCGCCCAGTGGGAGGGCGAGGAGCTGGTCGTCTACGACCTCCCCGGCTTCACCCAGCTACTCGCCTACGACACCGGCGACGAGTACCAGATCGACAACGATTAGCTGGCGGCTTCGCCGCCCGGGCGGGGCCCCTGCCCGGCCGCCGGCCGTCCACTCGGCTCGGTCGTTTGAGGCTGGCTCAGCTCGGGCGCGCATCCCAGGTGGGGATGAGGTTCCGGGCGGCGCGGGCCTCGTCGAGGCGGCGTACGGGCGAGGTTCGGGGCGCCTCGTGGGCGTCGTCGGAGGTTCCCGCGGCGATGGCCACGAGTGCGTCGGCCAGGGCCTCCAGGGTCTGGAGACTCTCGGTCTCGGTGGGCTCGATCATGAGCGCCTCGTCCACGATGAGGGGGAAGTACACGGTGGGGGCGTGGAAGCCCTCTTCCAGCAGCCGCTTGGCCACGTCGGCCGCACGTAGACCGCTACGCCGGCGCAGGCCCGCCGCCGACGCCACGAACTCGTGCATGTTGGGGCGGTCGTAGGGAATGTCGTAGGTGCCCCGCAGGCGGTGGCGCAGCCAGTTGGCGTTGAGCACCGCCATCTCGGCCACCCTGCGCAGTCCGTCGCCGCCGTTGGCCAGGATGTAGGACCACGCCCGGGCCAGCGCCAGGGCGTTGCCGTGCCAGGAGTGGACCCGGCCGATGGACTGCGCGGGCCAGTCCCAGCCGAAGCCGCCGTCGGGACGGCGCACCGGTCGGGGTCCGGGCAGGAACGGCGCCAGGCGCGCCGACACCGCGACCGGGCCCGCCCCCGGGCCCCCACCGCCGTGGGGGACGGCGAAGGTCTTGTGCAGGTTCATGTGCACGATGTCGAAGCCCATGTCGCCGGGGCGAGTGACTCCCAGGATGGCGTTGAGGTTGGCCCCGTCGTAGTAGAGCAACCCGCCCACCTCGTGGACGGCCGAGGCGATCTCGGCGATGTCCTCCTCGAACAGCCCGAGGGTGTTGGGGTTGGTGAGCATGATGCCGGCGACGTCGTGGTCGAGGCGCTCGCGAAGTGCGGCGACGTCGACGCAACCGCGCTCGTCGGAGGGCACCGTGGTCACCTCGTAGCCGCCGAGGGTGACCGACGCCGGGTTGGTTCCGTGGGCCGAGTCGGGGATGATCACCCGCCGCCGCGTGGCTCCGTCGCCTCGCGATTCGTGCCATGCCCGCATGAGGAGGAGGCCGGTGAGCTCCCCCGCCGCCCCTGCGGGGGGTTGCAGGGTGGCGGCGTACATCCCGGTGATCGCGCAGAGGGTCTCCTCCAGGTCCACCAGCAGTTCCAACCAGCCCTGGATGAGCGACACTGGCGACGCCGGGTGAACGTCGGTGAGGCCAGGCAGCGATGCCGCCTCGTCGCAGAGCTTGGGGTTGTACTTCATGGTGCACGACCCCAGGGGATAGGCGCCGAGGTCGACCGAGTACTGCCGGTGGGACAGCCGGGTGAAATGCGCGACCAGGTCCCGCTCACAGACTTCGGCCACCGGGGTCGGCTGGGCCCGCAGATGCCGCGCCGCCACCAACTCCTCCGGTGACCACTCGGGGACGCCCGTGTCACGGAACGATGCCGCTCGGCGACCCGGCGACGACAGGTCGAACAGCGTGGGCTCCTCGTCGCGGCCCATGAGCGGCGCACTGGTGGCCTTGCCCCCGGCCGCGCTCACAGGACCGCCGCCCGAAGGGCGTCCGTGCACATCCCCCGAGACGGGTGACCCGTGGGAAGGGGCCCACCGCCCGTCTTTGTCGGGCGGCGGGAGGGGCCGGCCACGGGACAGGACCCGCCGACGATCACCGCACCGCCTTTTCCAGGGCGGCGGCGTAGGCGTCGATCTCCGCCCGGGTACGGCGTTCGGTGACGGCGATCAGCAGGCCGTCGCCACCGCCGTCGCCGGTGTAC
>JBBRXY010000007.1:0-70169 GCA_038238185.1 Acidimicrobiales bacterium | reverse complement strand
GCGACGACCGCTTGGTGACGCCGACCAGGGTCACCGACCGATCGGCGGCGACGGCAAGGAGGCCGGCCACGTAGGTCGACGGGATGCGCCAGTCGGGCTGGAGGTCGCCGTCGACGAGTACGAGGGCGCCCGCCTCAGCCTCGTGCACCGAGCGCTCGACGGCCTCCCACTCCCAGCGGTCACGAAGCAGGTTGGTGTCGACGGCCGTGCCCGGGCCCAGGTCGAGGCCGAGTGACAACCGGGCGTCGGCGTCCTGGCCCGCGCCGAGCAGGTGGGCCCGAAGCTCGCCCTCTTCCTCCATCACGCATTCGCCGGCCCGGAAGCGCGCCCGGGCGGCCCGCACCACGAGGAGCTGGACACAGCGGGCGTCGGCGACCACGGCCTGGCCGCCGTCGACCGCCCACACGTCGCCGGGCGCGGCCTCGGCCCGCGCCAGGCGCCGCAGGCGCACCTCGGACTCAAACACCAGGCCGACTCCCGTCGGGTCGCTCATCCCACCACCACCGGAGGTGAGCAGGACGGCCAGGCGCCCGGCGGCGGCGGCGAGTGGTGAGGAGGCCATCACCACCAGCATGGCGAGCCGGTACGACAGTGACAAGCCTGTCATTCGCGGAAGCCTGGCCCGGAGGATTCCCTGTGCGCTTCGGGGGCGCAACAACCAGGTGACAGCGGTGCGACACTTCAGCATGCTCAGGGCCGACATCGCCAATGCCTGGCGGTTCTGCCGGAAGTTGGAGCGGGTGAAAGCGGTCCCGTCGGTTCCACCACCGTTGCCCGACGGACGGGTGGTCGACGTGCCCGGCCGAGGGGAGATGCTGGTGCGCGAGATCCCCGGGACGGCCGGCGCCCCGACGATCCTGCTGCTCCACGGCTGGACTCTGAGCGCCGACCTGAACTGGTTCACGGCGTACAAGACAGTGGCCGCCCACGGCCGGGTACTCGCCATCGACCAGCGAGGCCACGGCCGGGGGCTGCGCAGCGAGGAGCCGTTCACCCTGGAGGCAGCCGCCGATGACGCCGCCGTACTCCTGGAGCATCTCGGTGGTGCCCCTGCGGTCGTCGTCGGGTACTCGATGGGAGCGTCGGTGGGCCTGCTCCAGTGGCAGCGCCACCCCGACACCGTGGCCGGGCTGGTGCTTCAGTCGACGGGCCTGCAGTGGCGGGCCAGCCTCAGGGAGAAGGCGTTGTGGCTGGGCATGTCAACCGTCGAGCACGGTCTGAGGTTCGGCACGCCGCCCGGCCTCACCGCCCGGTATCTCCGTTTGGCTGCCGACCAGAACCCCACCCTGCGGCCTTACCTCCCATGGCTGAGGGCCGAGGTGCGCAGGGGCGACCCGACCGCCATCGCCGCCGCCGGCCGGGCGCTCAGCGCTTTCGACGCCAGGCCCTTCGCCGGCGACATCGATGTCCCCACCGCCATCGTGGTGGCTCGGCGTGACCGCCTCATCCGACCGAAGCGGCAGCGGTGCCTGGCCAAGGCCATACCCGGCGCCGAGATGGTCGAGCTCGATGCCGCCCACAACGGGTGGATGGTGCGGCCCGAACCGGTTGCCGACGCCCTCAGCGCGGGTATCGCGTCGGTCGTGGCCCGGGGGAAGGCGCAGTAGCCCGCCGCCCGTAACGTGCGAGCGGGCAGACTCGTCGTATGCACGAGACCCCTTCGGACCTCGAATCCCTACAGGACCTGCTCGACCGCAGTGCCGCGGCTGCCGGCGAACACCTCGCCAGCATCATCACGCCCGAACGCCGTCTGACCGCCGCCCAGGTGTGCTCACGGTTGACCGGCATGTGCCTGCTCGCCCTGGCCACGGTGACCTCTGACTGCCGACCGCTGGTGGGGCCGGTCGACGGCATCTTCCATCGCGGTGCTTTCCACTTCGGATCATCGCCGGACTCCGTCCGGTTCCGTCACATCCGCATGCGGCCCCAAGTGAGCGCAACACACCTCCCCGGCGAGGAGCTGGCCGTCACCGTCCATGGGCACGCCGTTCCCGTCGACGTCGGCTGCGAGGAGGACGCCGGCCTCCGCCAGACGCTGCTAGATGTGTACGTGCCCCGGTTCGGCCCCGGATGGGAGCAGTTCCTCGACTCGGGACCGACCTACGCCCGCATCGAAGCCGACCGCATCTTCACCTTCCACATGGACGCCGAGCCGTAGAGGTCTCGGTTCGCCGTCACTCCTCGAGTGACGGCTCGTGGTCGCGGTGCTCGGCGAAGCGGTCGGCGGGTGACTGGCCCGAATAGGTGTCGTCGAAGGTCCAGTCGGGCTGCTTGTCGAGGTGTCGCTCGTCGAACGTGGCCTTGTCGTCGGTGATGTCGACCAACTCGGCGACCAGGGCCGGGTCGACGACGGTGGCCGTGCCCGCCACGTGGGCGGCGATGTCGTCACCAAAACGCTCGAGGACACTCGTGGCCAGCACCTGGTGCTGGGTGGCGAGGTAGCACCTGGCCCCGTCCCCGACCGTGGCCGCCCGCTTGACGATCGTGTCGAGGTCGGCCTGGGTCGCCTCGCCGGTGCACAACTTGGCCCACAGGTCGGCCAGGACGAGGCCGTCCTGTTTGCATGGCGTGCACTGGCCGCACGACTCGATGGCCAGGAAGCGGGAGGCACCGGCCGCCACGGCCGTCATGTCGGCAGTGTCGTCGTAGACCAGGAAGCCGGCCGAGCCCAGGCCACTGCCGGCCTCGGCCATGGCCTCGTAGCTGAGCGGGGTATCGAGCAGGTCTGCGGTGATGATGCCGGTGGCGACGCCGGACATCACCGCCTTGACGTACCGCCCCGGCCACGGGCCGCCACCGATCTCCTCGATCACCTCACGCAGCGGCGTGCCCATCATCACCTCGCCCACGCCGTGGCGACGGACCATGCCCGTCACCGTGCAGACGATGGTGCCAGGCGATTTTTCCGTTCCTTCGGTGCGGAACCAGGCGGCGCCGCGGGCGATGATCCGGGGCACGTTGGCGAGCGTCTCGACATTGTCGACGAGCGTGGGCGGCGCAACCGAGTCACCCTCGCCGGCCATCTCCACGTGAGCCGCCAACCCGCTGTCGGACCCGGCGTCGGCGGGCGTGGTCACGACGTCTTCGGCACCTCGGCGGAAGGGTGGAGCGATCCGGGGGAACGGATAGCGCCCGGCGATCGTCTCGAGCAGCGCCGTCTCCTCGCCGTAGAGGTACTCCCCGGGGCCCTCGAACACCGAGATGCTCACCCCTTCGGCCCACCCGGCCGCCTCCACCTCGCCGACGGCCGAGCGCACCCGAACCACGACGTCGGCAAAGGACTTCTTGAGAGCGACGACGACGTTGTCGGCCCCCACGGCGCGAGCGGCGATGAGCGCCCCCTCGATCACCGAGTAGGGGTCGGTGGCGAGGATGGTGCGGTCCTTGAACGTGCCGGGTTCACCCTCGGCTGCGTTGACCACCACGGTGGCCGGCAACTGGGCCGACCGGTGCTCGGCCACGGTTCGCCACTTGGTCCCGGTGGGAAAGCCCGCGCCACCCCGTCCGCGCAGGCCCGATGCCTCCAACTCGGCGATCAGCGCCTCGGGCTCGGCCCGGCGCGCGGCCTGGAAGCCCTTTCCGCCGCCCCGGTCGACGTGGGCTTCGAGCGACTTGACGGGCTGGGGCGGAAGGACGCGATGGACGACGGTCATCGTCGATCAGCCGACGGGCAGGTGTTCGGCCATGACATGAGCCGACTTACGCGCCCGGCGGGCGGCCCGCTTGGCCCTCCAGGTCAGGGACGGTGCGCCGCCGGTGTCGACCGCCGCCAAGATGAGTCCACCGAGGAGCCCCAGGTTCTTCATGAACTGGATCTGTTGCTGGGCCTTGGTCGCGGCATCGTCCTGCTCCCAGAACCGGTGGCCGGCCAGGGTGGTGGGCACGATGGACCCGGCCAAGGCGAGCGCCGACAGACGGGGAAAGCGCCCGATGGACAACAGCAACCCGGCACCGATCTGGACGCCGGCGTTGACCTTCACCAGCTTGTCGGTGTCGTCGGGCAAGGGAAGGCGCCCAGCCAGCTGGGAGGTGACGGGCTCAGCCATGCCGACACGGGGTTCGGGATTCCGCAGCGTGTCGATGCCACCGTTGATGAAGACGCTGGCCAGCATGGGGCGGGCGATCCACCGGGTCAAGGTCATGAGCGTGCGGTCACGTGAGTGGGCATGGCCCCGTTCTACCCCAGTCGACCGAAAACCCGAACGTCCCGTCGGGTTCATGTCGCGCTCATCACCTCCCGGCGTCGCTCAGCGCGCCAAAACGCCGGAGTGGTGACCCTCAGCCGCCGAGCTCGTCGGCCAGAGCGAGCCAGCGCTCCTCGAGCACGACCACCCGGGCCTCGACGGCTGCCAGCTCGGTGGCCAACGGAGCCAAGGCCAGGTGATCGGCGCTGCCGCCCATCTCGGCGCTGAGGTCGTCACGACGACCGCTGGCCTCGGTGAGCTCGCGTTCGGTCTCGGCGATCAGTCGCCGCACCGTGCTCGGCGAACGCTGCTTCTTCACCGGCGTGGCCTGGACCTCGGGCTGTGCGCGAGGCGCTCCGGCCGGCGTCGCCACCTTCGGCCCGCGCCTCTGCATCCGGGTGGCCTCGTACGCGGCGAACCCGCCTGGCGGCCTGCTCGTGCCCCCGTGGCCGTCGAGCACCAGCACGTCGTCGACGGTGCGCTCGAGATGGGCCCGGTCGTGACTGACCACGACGACAGAACCGGGCCAGCCGTCGAGGTAGTCCTCGACCACCCGAAGGGTGTCGAGGTCGAGGTCGTTGGTGGGCTCGTCGAGGATGATCACGTTGGGCAGGTCGGCCAGGACGAGGAGGAGCTGGAGACGGCGACGCTCGCCACCCGACAAGGTGGCGATGGGCGCCCACTGGGCGTCGTCGTCGAACCAGAATTGCTCCATGAGGCGGGCCTGCTCCCAGCTCGGCTTGCCGGCCTTTCCGGACACGGCCGCGCGCACGGTCAGGGTGGGGTCGAGCTCGCGACCAACCTGGTCGTAGTAGCCCAGGCGTACCGTCGGGCCGATCTCCACCCTGCCGGCGGCGGGAGCTAGGCGCCCGGCCATGACGTCGAGCAGCGTCGACTTGCCCGAGCCGTTTGGTCCGACGATGCCGAGACGGTCGCCCGGCCCCAGGTCGAGCTCGACATCGGCGAAGAGCCAGGGGTCGTTGCCGTACCGATGGCCGACGCCGTGGAGAACAACGACTCTGTCGCCCAACCTGGGGGTGCTCACACCACGGCGGGCGGCGCCCAGGTCGAGGGCGCCGGGGCGATCGGGCGGTGGCGGCCCTCCCTCGACGATGGTCGTGGCGCTGGCGATGCGTGCCTTGGACTTGCGCGTGCGCGCCGGGGCGCCCCGCCGCAACCACGCCAGCTCCACCCGCGCCAGGTTGCGACGCACGGCCTCGGCGCTGGCGTCCTTGTCGGCTCGCTCGACCCGGGCGTCGAGGTAGGACTGGTAGCCACCGTCGTGCACGAAACCCCGGCCCCGGTCGAGCTCCAGCACCCGCGTGGTCACCCGGTCGAGGACGTGACGGTCGTGGGTGACCACCACCAGCCCGCCGTTAAATCGGGCCAGGCGGTCCTCCAACCAGCGCACGGCATCGAGATCGAGATGGTTGGTGGGCTCGTCGAGCACGAGGAGGTCGACCTCGGCCACCAGCACCCGGGCCAGGGCCACCCGCTTCTCCTGTCCCCCCGACAGGGTGGCCACATCGGCGTCGACCAGAGGGGTCATGCCCAGCCGGTCGAGGATGGCCGCGGCCTCCCAATGCGTCCCGACGGCCGCCCTCACCGTGCCGGGGAGTAGCACCGGTCGCTGGCTGAGAAACCCCACCCGCACGCCCCGACCCCGGCGCACCGTGCCGTCATCCGGCTCCGTCTCGCCCGCCAGCACCCGGAGCAGCGTCGACTTCCCACCGCCATTGCGCCCGACCACCCCGAGGCGATCGCCCGATGCGACGGTGAGAGACAGGCCCTCGAACAGCGGCCGGTCAGGGCGGCGGGCGCCGACATCGGTGAGATCGACGAGGATCATGGCTCTCTCGGGCTATCACCCCGTCGTTCTGGCGTGCGAAACGTCGCGATTGCGGGAGCCGTCCGCACGCCAGAACGACGGTGCGTCAATCAGCCGCCCGGGGCGGCTGTCCGGCGCAGGGTCACGACCTTGCACGTCAATGGACCGTTGGCGTCGGCCGCCCGGTCGCGTTCCAGGGACCGGTGCCGCCGCCGGAATTGACGCTGCCGACGGTGTCGACACCTTCGGAGACGCGGTTGCCGCTGGGGTCGTAGAAGCCGACGCGGAGGAAGAAGGTGCTCGACTCCGACGACGTGTTCGTGACCAGGCCCTTGGCGGTGGGCTTTCCTCCCCCCGGGTCGGCAGTGCACTCGCTGATGGTGGCGTCCTGGGTCGATTTGCTGGTGCCACATCCCACGAGCACAGCCCCGGCGATCACCGCCGCCGACAGAAGACGAAATGGCCTCGACACGGGAGCTCCTTCCGGACCGCTGACTCTTGTCCAGGGTGTTCCCAGGTATCCCGAGCGACAACCGCCGTGATCCGACCTCGTCGCCACTGTCGGCGTAGGCCTCGTCGTCGGTGTCGGCTACGCCCTTACGACGTCCTCGGCCTCGGCCCGCACCGACTGGATCCGATCCCCCAGCTCGTCGAGACGGTCGTCGTCGAGCGCCGGGACGTCGCCGGTCGAATCGTCGTCGACGGCTTTGTGGTCCTGGTCCGTTCCGGTGTCGTCCACGGCTAACGTCCTACCCCCGAATGAGCCCAGCCACGCCCGCCGCCTTCGACGTCGCTCTGGAGGGCCCCGGAGGCGAGCCGGTGGACCTGTGGAGGACGCTGCGGTCGCACGGGTTGACCGCCCTGCCGCCCATGGTTCTCGATCTCGAGACCCGGACCTTCAAGATCACCATCCCGCTGCCCGCCACCCGGACCCGGCGAGCACGGACCGTCCTGGTGGTGGCGACCGGAACCGGTGTGGCTCGGGTCACCCTCCTCGGTCCCCGGGTCCGATCCGGGGACGCCGACCAGGTACGAGTCCAGATGCAACGGATCCTCCGCCTCGACGAGGACCTGTCCACGTTCTACGCCCTCGTCGCGGCCGACCCCGACCTGGCGTGGGTCGCCGACGGTGCCGGTCGTCTGGTGCGTAGTCCGACCGTGTTCGAAGACGTGGCCAAGACGCTGTGCACGACGAACTGCTCGTGGGCGGGCACGCAACGCATGATCGGCGCCCTCGTCGAGCACCTCGGCGTCGCCGCTCCAGGAGCGCCGTCGACGGGCACGGCCGGCCGCACCTTTCCCACGCCCGAAGCCATGGCTGGAGCCGACGAGCGCTTCTACCGTGAGGTCGTGCGGGCCGGTTATCGCGGTCCCTATCTGATCGCCCTCGCCACTGCCGCCGCCGACGGCATCCTCGACCTCGAAGGGTTGAGCGACCCGGTCCTCGACGACGACGAGGTCGACCTCCGGCTGCAAGCCCTCCCCGGCGTGGGCCCCTATGCCGCCAGCCACGTGATGGTCCTGCTCGGCCGGTACTCGCGCCTGGTCCTCGATTCGTGGACCCGTCCGAAGTACGCGCGCCTGGTCGGCCGACCGAGCGTGGCCGACGCAGCCATCGTCGAGCGGTTCTCGCCCTACGGACCGTGGGCAGGTCTGGCCTTCTGGCTGTTCCTCACCGCCGACTGGATCGAGCCGGCCTGAGGGTCAGAAAGATAACTACCTGAGCATTCGATGATGAGAATCCGCTGGTAGGTGGCTTCCGGAATGCACAGGTAGTTATCTTCTGGACCCTGAGCAGCGTCGCGTAACACACGCAGCGCGAGCATCGCACTCGGCTGGGTTCAATCACCCGGTCTCAGGCACACCCCGCCTCGGGCATGGGCGTTCGAGCGTTCTTGGGCGGGCGTCCTCGCGGTCGCTTCATGGCCAGCACCCTGCCCTTGAAGAACAGCTGCCCGCCCCACACGCCGTAGGGCTCCCGGCGAACGAGGGCGGCCTCGAAGCACGACTGACGGATCGGGCACTCACTGCAGATGGCCTTCGCCCCGGCGATGTCGTCGAGCTGCTCCGAGTAGAAGAGCGCGACCAGGTCGCCCGTACCGTCACTGCACCGGGCTGACGCGGCCAACGCGTCCGCCGTCGATTCCGTTTCCTCTTCGAACCACCGCTCGGCCGACATGGCCTCGTTCCCTTCTCTCGTTGTTCGGTGTGCTCAGCTGCCTCCCCTGCAAAAGCGAAAGGCCGCCGGCTGGTGCCGGCGGCCTCGGGGCCTTGATTCGGAGGTGGCTGCGGATCTAGCCGCTGCGACCTCCTCCTCGACCTCGAGGCCATTGAATTGCGTGACCGTTGGCAAACGACCGGCGGGCCCGCCCGGTGCGCATCCACGTGCGCGGGCGCGCCGGCTGGGCGTCTCGGCCCTGCTTGTCGACGTAGCTCGCTACTCGGAACACCGTGACCTCATGCTGGCTGGAGGGATGCCTACCCGCTATCGGACCATGTCTTCGCCGTGGCGTCAACCGAATTATCACCGACGGGCCGGTGCACGGCCGGTCCGTTCCGGGTGCCCCTCCACGGCGCTCAGTCCTGCCACCATGGAGGCATGCCGATGCGCACCGACTGCAAGCACTACCAGAGCCGGACCTACGCCGGAGGGGAGACCGTTCGCAAGTGTGCGCTCGACCTGGCGCCCGAAGCGCCATGGCGTTGCCCGGACGGCTGCAGCGCGTTCGAACCCCGCCTGGCCGACGTCGACTGGCGGCACGGCACCCTGGTGAGCCCGGCGACACCGGACGAGCCCCCCGGCCTCGACGAAGGCGCGGCCGAGCTTCTCGACGAGGCGGAGGACATCGTCAACGCCGCGGTCCCGGAGGTACTGGCCGAACTGGGCGAGGCCGAGGGCCGGCCCAAGTGGTGGGAACGGTGGAGGAAGCGGCGGGGCCGCTGAGCGGAAGCCGCACTCAGTCGCCCCGGCCCGGCAGTGCGAACGCCTCGGCCAGCAGCTCGTACGACCGCAGGCGGGCCCGAGGGTCGTGGCACACCGTGACGATCATCAGCTCGTTGGCGCCGTAATCCCCAGCCAGGGCCTGCAGGCGGCCCCGGACCCCGTCGGGGGCACCCAGGATCATCTTGGCCCGCCCCTGTGCCGCCCGTGCCCTGTCCGGCTCCGTCCACGGGTGGGCAACGATCTGCTCGGGCGACAGAATCGGTGGACGATGAGCCCCTTCGGGCCCGAGGCGCCACAGATCGGTGGACGATGCCTGGCGCTCGGCCTCGGCATCGGTGTCGGCACACACGACCGGCACCGCCACCAACGCCTCGGGAGCGGGAAGGAGACCTCCCTGCGGCACGCGAAAGCGCCGCCGGTAGCCGTCCACGATCTCGGGACCGAAGTCCGGCGAGATGAAGTGCGCATAGGCGAACGCCAGTCCGAAGGCAGCGGCTGCGGCGCTGCTCTGGCCGCTGGAGCCGAGAAGCCACACCGCCGGACCGCCGGTGCCAACGGGCATGGCCCGCACGCCGGCGTAGGGGTGGTCGTCGCCGCTCGGGAACCCATCGCCCAGGAAGGTGATCAGGTCGGCCAGATGGTTGGCGAAATATCTGTCGCCGAAGGCCCCGCCGCCGGCTAGGAGAGCCGCCTCGGCCGCCGGGTCGGTGCCCGCGGCCCGGCCGATGCCCAGATCGATCCGCCCGGGGAACAGGGTGTGGAGCATCCGGAAGACCTCGGCCACTTTGAGTGGGCTGTAGTAAGGCAACAGAACTCCGCCCGTACCCACCCGGATCGTCGTGGTGGCGGCCGCGACAGCTGCCACCAGGATCTCGGGAGCGGTACCGGCCAGCGACGGCGTGTCGTGATGCTCGGCCACCCAGTAGCGGTGGTAGCCGAGGTGCTCGACCGCCCGGGCCAGGGCCATGGTCTCGGCCACGGCGTCGGCCGGGGTCGTCCCGTCCGGCACGGGTGTCTGGTCGAGGACGCTGAGCCGGAGGGCGGGCGGGCCGGGTGGGTGGGTCACCGCTCCATTGTCGGCGACCAGCGTGGAGCGGGACGGCACCTGATCACCTCACGCCGGCCGAATGACCTCCATTGCCTTCTTCGCCGCCGTGCTCACACGGCTGTAGTTCCTTCCCCCGAGGCGCCCCCTTCGTTTGGCGGCACCCCCCCGGGGTGGCTAGCGTCGGAGGATCTTGTCTCTCCAGCCTCGCCTTTGGCGCGCCCCTGCCCTCGTTGCGTTCCTGGCGGTGTCTCTCCTCACGTCCGTGTTCGTCCAGTCGACCGCCTTCCCCCGCGTGGCCGGCGCCGCCTCCGTCGACGACAAGCGAGCCGAAGCCGAGCGCCTCACCAACGAGTTGTCGGCCCAGGCCCAGCGGGTCATCGAGGCCGACCGCCGGATACGCACCGCCGAGGCGGCGATGGGCGACGTACAGGAATCGTTGCGCCAGGCCGAGAACGGCGTGCGTGTCGCCACTCAGCACCAAGACGAGGCGCGGGGCCGCCTGGCCGGCCAGGCCGTCGACGCCTACACCCATGGCGGATCGGTGTCGGTGCTCGGAAAGCGCCTGCGGGCCAGCTCCGACCTCGTCGTCTACGACACCTACCTGAGCCTGGTGGCGGGCATGGACCGCTCGGCCGTCGAAGAGCTGCGAGGCACCAAGCAGGACCTCGCCGCCCGCCAAGCCATCCTCGCCACTACCCTCGCACGGGCCAAGAACGAGGCCGCCCAGATCGTCTCCGAGAAGTCGTCGCTCCAGGCCGCCGAGGAGACCCAACGGGCGAACCTCACCAAGGTCAACGGTGAGGTCACGTCGCTGGTGGCGGCCGAGCAGGCCCGTCGTCTGGCCCAGGCTGCTGCGGCGCGGCCGGCCCCGGTGCCGACTCTGGTCATTGCCGCCGCCGGAGCCCCCAAACCCACTCTGTCGGCCGGTCCTGCGCCCGCCGCCCCACCGCCGACCGCGGCGCCGGCAGGCGGGTCCTCCCCTGCCGGCAACGGTGACGCCTGGGCGTGCATCCGTCAGCTCGAGTCGGGCAACAACTACAGCAGCCCGGGCGGTGGCGCCTACCAGTTCGAGGACGGAACCTGGCACTCGCTGGGCTATAGCGGCTCGGCGCAGGACTATCCCCCCGACGTCCAGGACGCCGCCGCCCGCCAGCTGCAGGCGGCCGAGGGCTGGGCCCCGTGGCCGAATACCGCCCGCATGTGCGGCCTGCTCTGAGCCGGCGCCGGCCACCATCTAGATTCCCCTCCAATGTTCAGCCGATTCAGTGCAGTCGTCTTGGCCGCCGCCGTGGTCGCAGCCGGATGTGCCAGCAGTCGGGGTAGCACCAGCCCCACCACCGACAAGGCCCCGCCGACCAGCCAGGCCCCGGAGACGACCACCACGCCCACCACGGCGCCCCCCACCAACGTGTACGCGGCCACCGGCGCCGGTGCCCTCAGCCCTGAGGTCGAGGGTGTTCCCACCCGGGCCTACGTCCCGAACAGCCTGGCCAACACCCTCGACGTGATCGACACCTCCACGTACAAGGTCATCGGCCACTACGCAGTTGGGGGCGGCCCCCAGCACGTCACTCCCTCGTGGGACCTGAAGACGTTGTACGTCGACAACACCGCGGGCGACTCGCTCACCCCAATTGACCCGATGAGCGGCAAGCCGGGGGAGGCCTTTCCCATCCGCGACCCGTACAACCTCTACTTCACACCCGACGGCACCACCGCGATCGTGGTTGCCGAGCGGTACCGCCAGCTCGACTTCCGCGACGCCCATACCTGGAAGCTCATCAAGTCGGTCACGATCGACCACTCGGGCCCCGACCATCTCGATTTCTCGGCCGACGGGAGCTACTTCGTGATCTCCTGCGAGTTCTCCGGATGGGTCGTGAAGGTCGACGTCAAGACCATGGCCGTCGTCGGTGAGCTCCAGCTTGGCGGCTCCCCGATCGACACCCGGCTCTCGCCCAACGGCAAGACGTTCTACGTGGCCAACCAGGACCGGCCCGGACACCGTGACGGTGTGCACGTGCTCGACGGCGAGACCATGCAGACGAAGACTTTCATCGAGACTGGTAAGGGCACCCACGGGCTCTACTTCAGCCGCGACGCCAAGTCGTTGTACGCAACCAACCGCGGTGGCGGCACGGTGTCGGTGATCGACGTGGCCACCAACACGGTGACGGGCAACTGGGACATCCCCGGCGGCAGTCCCGACATGGGCGGCGTCTCCGCCGACGGCTCCCAGTTCTGGATCACCGGCCGGAACAACGCCGAGGTCTACGTGATCGACACCCGCACCGGCGAGTTGCTCCACCGCATCCCGGTGGGCAAGGGCGCTCACGGCCTGGCCCTCTTCCCCCAGCCCGGCCGATACAGCCTCGGCCACACCGGCAACTACCGCTGAGGCGCACCACCCGGGTGGCTCACGGCACCACCGGCACTGTTGTCGGGGTGACGAATCGGTACCCCTGGGCCTTGAGAGCCTGAATGATCGGCCTCAGCGCGGCAACCGTGTTGGCCCGGTCGCCTCCACCGTCGTGCATAAGCACCACCGACCCCGGCTTCACGGCGGTCACCACGTTTGACTGGATCTTGGCTGCGGAGGGCTTGTTGTAGTCCTTCGAGTCGACGTTCCAGGTGAGCACCCGCATCCCGTTGGCATGGGAGACGGCGATGGCATCGGGCGACAACTCGCCGTAGGGAGGCCGCATCACCGCCGGAGGCGCGCCGCCGAGAATGGAGACCAACAGGTCCGACATCCCCTTCACCTGGTTGACGACCCCGTCGTGAGGCTGTTTGGGGAGGTGGGCGTGGTCGAGGGTGTGGTCGCAGAAGCTGTGGCCGAGGTCGCGCTCGGTCTTGAGGAGATCGGGGAACTTCTTCACCGAATAGCCCACCACGCAGAACGTGGCCGGCACCTTCTCCTCTTTGAGGATGGCCAGGATCGACGGAGTCCACTTCGGATCGGGACCGTCGTCGAAGGTGAGGGCCACCATCTTGTCGGTCACGGCCCGGGACGCCACCCCGGGGGTGCCCGGCGTGTTGGTGACAATCTCCCCGCTCCACCGTCCGACCGTCTGGTGGTTCGTGGTGGAGCTCCCTGGCTGCCACAGCTCCCGTTCCACGTCGGGAAGACCGGGGATGGCGCCGGGGGTCTGGCGCTCGTCGACCGGCTCGACGGTGTCGGCACCCGGTATGACCTGCACCTTGTCGTTGCGCTTCAGCCGGGTCTCGAGTGCCGCGGGAACGCCGTTGACGGTGATGCTGGCCGGATTGGCCTGGCCGGGGATCTCGTGCCCGCTCACCGCCGCCCGCACGACTCCGGCCTTGGCGCTGACGTGAGCCGCAGTCAGGGCGGAGGCCACCGTTGGAGACGATCTCGGCAGTGTGACCGAGTGCCCGTCGACGTCGACGGCCAAGGCGCTGTCGGCCCGGGCCAGCAGGACGACGGCCGTGAGACCCACGCCCGCGGCCAGCGCCGCCAACACAACCGTTCGGGAGCGCACCGAACTCATGATCCCACCATCGGGGCCCACATTTGTGGCAATACCCCGTCATTCCGTGACACATTCGCCGCCGGGTCCCCCGAAGGGTTGACTACTTGCGCGCCGACCGTCGACGGTCGTGCTCCAGGAGGAGACGCTTACGTACCCGGACCGCGGCGGGAGTGATCTCCACCAGCTCGTCCTCGGCGATCAGCTCGATGGCCGTTTCGATGGTGAGCACCCGGGGGGGTGTGAGCTTGATGGCGTCGTCGGCCGCGTGGGTCCGGATATTGGTCTTCTGCTTCTCCCGCACCACGTTGACCATCATGTCGCCGGCCTTGGCGTTCTCCCCCACCATCATGCCTTCGTAGACCTCCTCGTTCGGCCCGATGAACAGCTCGCCCCGCAACTGGAGCCCGTCGAGCGCATAGCCGGTGGCCGTGCCCGAGCGATCGGCCAACATGGCGCCCCCCTTGCGATGAGGCAGCTCGCCCGCCCAGCGGGCCCAGCCCCGATGACGGGTGTGCAGCAGCGCCGTACCCCGGCTGGCCGTGAGCAGCTGGCCCCGCATGCCCAACAAGCCCCGGGCGGGGGCCTCGAACGACAGGACGGTACGTCCGGGATCGCCACCCCTGATGTCGAGGACAACGCCCTTCCGGGGGGCAAGGATCTGCGTGACCGTGCCCACATGGTCGTCGGGGACGTCGATCACGCCTTCCTCGACGGGCTCGTGGGTGACACCGTCGATCTGGCGGGTGATCACCTCGGGCCGGCTGGCCTCCAACTCGTAGCCCTCCCGGCGCATCGACTCGATGAGCACGGCCAGTTGCAACTCACCGCGGCCGGCGACCTGGAGGATGTCGGGGGAGGCGGTCTCCTCCACCCGGATGGCGACGTTGCCGAGCACCTCGCGCGCCAGGCGCTCGCGCAAGTGCCGGGAGGTGAGGTAGCGGCCGGACTTTCCGGCCAGCGGCGAGGTATTGACGCCGAAGGTCATCCGCAATACCGGCTCGTCGACGGTGAGGCGAGGCAACGGATCGGGGTCGGCCGGGTCGGCCAGGGTGTCGCCGATCTCCACCTCGGGGAACCCCGCCAACACGAAGAGGTCGCCGGCCACGATCTCGGTGGCGGGGATGCGACCGAGGCCCTCCACGGAAAGCAGCTGGGCCGGCTTTCGGGGCGGGGGCGAGTCGCCGGCCGTCACCAGAGCCACCGGGCGTCCGGCCCGGAGCGTTCCGCGCATCACCCGGCCGATGGCCAGGCGCCCGAGATAGTCCGACGCGTCGAGGTTGGTGACCAGGGCCTGCAGGGGGGCGGCAGGATCGCCGATGGGGGCCGGCACGGTGTGCAGCACGGCGTCGAGGAGGGGCGCCAGGGTGGCGTCCTCGTCGGGGAATCCCACACCCTCGATGGCCCGGCCCTGGCGGGCGATGGCCGAGATTATCGGGAAGTCGATGTGGTGGTCGGGAACCTCGAGGTCCATGAAGAGCTGGTAGATCTGGTCGAGCACCTCTTTGGGACGGGCATCGGACCGGTCGACCTTGTTGAGCACGACCACCGCAGGAAGGTCGGCAGCAACGGCCTTTGAGAGGACGTAGCGCGTCTGGGGCAGGGGACCCTCAGCGGCGTCGACGAGTAGCAGGACGCCGTCGACCATGGCCAGGGCCCGCTCCACCTCGCCTCCGAAGTCGGCATGGCCCGGGGTGTCGACCAGGTTGATCTTGGTCCCCCGCCAGTGCACCGACGCAGCCTTGGCCAGGATGGTGATGCCCCGCTCCCGTTCCTGGTCGTTCGAATCCATGACGCGGTCCACCAACGCCGCGTGCTCGGCGAAGGTGCCGGTCTGGCGCAGGATGGTGTCGACGAGGGTCGTCTTCCCGTGGTCGACGTGTGCGACGAGGGCGACGTTGCGGATGGCGGGATCAAGCATGGGAGCTACCTATCGTACCGGTGCCCGGCCGCAGCCCCGACCAAGAGCGGGCGCGTAGTGTCGGAGGTCCTGGCATCGCAACGTTGGCCGAATCTCGAAAGCTGAGGAGCACCCGTTGGACATCGAAGAGTTCTACGACGCCGACGAACGACGCCGGACCTCCGACGAGTTGCAGTTCGGCCAGGACTGGCACGACGTCCACGGGCGCCGCTACGAGCTCAACTGGATCGGCGACACCGGCGAGCTGTACGTGATGCAGGACGACCCGCCGGCGGTGTGGGCCGACCCCTTCGGCGACGTCGTGTCCATGCCCGTCGCCCCCGACCATCTGGGCGTGCGGGTGCTCGCCGCCATCGCCGACGGTTCCGAGGTCGAACGGCTGCTCGACGGATGGGAGCAGGCCATGGCCTCGGCCGACAGCGTGAGCTGGCTGACCGCCCGGCTCGCAGCCCGGGCCTGACCCAGAACCATGGCGATCGGGGGGTACGGCGTCCTCGCCGGAACGGCCGTGGAGGCCAAGCTCGCCGGCAAGATCGGAAAGCCCCACTTCCAGATCCAGCTCGAGGTCCAAGAGATCTGCCACCGGGTAGCCGTCAACGTCATGTCGGACCAGAGCCCCTCGGAGCTCCTCTTCCTGCTCGAACCCGACTACGACCACGCGCTGCTGTCCGACCTTCCGGACCTCGGCGATGGCTACACGGCACTTCCGAACCGCCCCGGCGGCCTGGCCCTCGACTTCATCCGCGGCGCGTTGTTCCGGCCCGAGGACATGTCGGCACTGCCCTTCGAGGCGCCCGGGCCCGACAACGACCTGAGTGAGATCTTCGAGACCCACGTCGGCCAGGCCATCGACGCCGGCGCCCGGTTCTACGCCTTCGGCAGCAAGTGGGGACCAGAGCCGGACAAGGCCGACGAGGTCTTCTCGTTCAAGCCTGGTAGCGGCATCCACGACATCCATCTCAACCAGGGCAGTCCCGGTCCCCACGCCGGCGACAACGGCGTCTGGCAGGACGGGGCGCTTTTTATCCATTTTCCCGGCGAAGGCCGATGGTTGGCCTTCTTCCTCGCCTTCCAGTCGCAACTCGCCCAAACCGACGACAACGGGGATCCTGTCCCGGGCTCACCCCTGTTCGGCCCGGCCGGCGTCCCGCGCTGAAGGGGTTCCCGGCGGCCGCTGAGTGGCGGAGCTGGTGGAGGTTCCACCCGGTAGCGGCCTGGAGGAGGGCGCGAGCGCGGTCGTAGCCCAGCCGGGCCCGCCCGGTGTGCGGGCAGATGTCGGCCGGCCCCGGGCGTCGGGAGGGCACGGGCCGACGGCTGGACAGAAATCGGGGTCCGCTCGTGCGGATCGACCCGTCCCCGAGATGCAGGAGCCGCGGCAATAGGTGGGCCGTGCCCGTGCCCCAGTAGATCCACTCGGTCTCGCCGCCCTTGGAGCGGATGGGAGCGGCGGGGTCGGTGGTGGTGGTCTTGACCAGGCCGTTCTCGGACTCCACGTCGGTGGTCGTGGTGGTCGCGGGCACACCGTGATCGTCGTCGGTGACGGTCTTGGTGGCGTTGGCGTAGCGGGCGCCAGGGCGCGGGCCGGCACGGCCACGTCGTTACCCCCCGGCGGTGTCCAGCGCAGAACCAGTTGCGGGCTGCCGGTGGTCGGCGGCGCGTAGTCGAGGCGTAGGCGGTGCAAGCCGAGGCGGCGACAGAAGCAACTGCGGTTGGATTCCTTCGTATCTTAACAATGCGTGCTAGCACGGCTTCGTCCGACCCTGTCGCGGCCTGAATTTCCGCGAAGCTACCGCCCAACTCGCAGTCCACGGAACAACCCCAGCAGCATCACAAGGCCGAACAGCAAAAACCCTAGCGCAAGTGAAATGTCTAGGTAGAGGTACGGTCCTCCTCGGGAAAGGCCTATTGCAACCAGGTATAGGGCAATAGCTATCGATCCACACCCGAGGATACCAATAGATCTCAATAACGATCCTGACGGCCGAGCGACCGAGATTTCGTCTAATGCAGGCGCTGCCCTGTTCATATTCATTCCCACTTACCTGGAGGAGGTACTTCGTTGCCGACCGCTTTCGTGTAATCCCGACAAACCACATGACCCCACGGTCTAATGCCTCGAGCTGTCGTAGCCCAGGGTCTGGGTGCCCATCCGGGTGGCGTTGCCGCGCAGGTCATAGACAGGCGTGCCCACGTTGGCGGCATCGCTGGACGAGACCAGCCGGTCGGCGTTGTCGGAGCAGTAGGTGGTGGCCGCTCCCCCGTTGTCGGTGACGGCGGTGCGGTTGGAGTTCTTGCCGGCGTTTGCCATGGGCCCACAGCCGCCGCTGGCGGCGAAGGCGTAGACCCCCCAAACCCTGAGCCTTTTTACCATCGCTTACGAACCAACGCCAATATCGCCAGAGCAAATACCGCAGCTGAGAACCCCGCGAACAATGCGAACCCGACTATCTGCGCCGGATCTCGTAGTTTCAGTATGCCACCAACTGCGGCCCCACCAAAAAAGAGATAGGCCGAGAAGAAATAGGTGAACTTCCAGAATGAATCCTCATTATGCCACCATCGTCGGAATCTAGGCACGGCGAAACCGGGTTCTAATTGAAACATAACAGGACAACCCAGGGTACGGGGACATCATGAGTTGGCGGTACACACAGCGTCCAACGCTGTGAGCCCGTAGCCGAGGGGTTGGATCGCCTTACCCACAACCGGAATGATCTTTCCGCCAACCTTCGGTAGTCCCTCGGGCCGAAATTCCACGAAGACTGCGGTGACGAAGTCCTCGATGGAGATGTCGCCGACGACGGCACGGTCGATGGCCCTGGCCACGTCGGCGAGTGCGTCCTCCACATTCGCCGCCTCCCGGAACGAGCCGAGCACGAGCGCCGGCCAGGCGTACCGCCTCCAGGCCCTTCCCCCGCACGTCGCCCACCACCACCCGCACGCCGGTCGCCGACGGAACCACCTCATAGAGGTCGCCGCCGATGAATGCCTGATCGGCGGCCGAGATGTAGCGGGTGGCGAAGGTCATCGACCCGACCCGCGACGGAATGGGACGGAGAATGGCCAACTGAGCCACCTCGGCCACACGGGTCACCCGCTGGAGGACGCCCTCCCGGCGCTCGCGCCAGTGGGAGGCGAGGACACAGAAGGCGCCGACGGCCGCCACGCCGATCACCCGTACCGCTCCGCTGACCATGACCAGACGACCGTGCACGCCCCCGATGACGATCGCCGCGACCACCGCGGCGACGGCAAGGACGACGGTCCGTCGCGTGCTCAGCGTGGCCGAGGCCACGACCACGGCGCCACCAACAACCCGTCGAAGCCGGGGCCGCCCAGGACGCTGTCGAGTACGGCAACGATCGCCATGACGGCTACGGCTACTCCCGTCCAAACGTCCTCCCTACGCCCCACTCGACCTCCGACGAACGACCAGGCCCAGAGGGCCGCCGTGCCCCGGCGACCGAGGTGAAGCAAACGCTACAACCGGGGCGCAGGGCCGAAAAAGTGCCGGCGGCCCCGCCGGCGAAGTCGGCTCTAGCGGGTGGCTCTCACAGTTCGGCGTCGGGGAATCGGGCCTGGACCTGGCTCACGAGACGGTGTACCGCTTCGCCCCGGAGCTCGTCGGACTCCTCGGCAAGGTCGAGGGCCAACTCGGCCAGCTCCCGCCAGGTGATCCACCCGCTGGAGCCGGGGATCAGCTCGACAAGCCCGTCGTGGGCAGGCTGGTCTTCTGCGGCCACCTCGAGCCACGGACCGAGGTCGGGGGTGCCCGGGGGGACGACGATGACGAGGCCCACTTGGTGGCTCGGACCCACGGTATGACCGAGGGACTCCAGGGCGGCGGCCCGGAGCACGTCGACCGGGGGGTCGGGATCCATGGTGGCGACGGCCAGGATGAGGGCTTCGGGACCCTCGATCACCACGTCGGCGGCACCCGGGTGGGCGAGCGACGCTCCCCAGGGCCGGACGGACGACCCCGACCACTCCAGGGCCTCGAAGGGGCTGCCCTCGCCGCATGCCACCTCGACGAACCGGGGTACCCAGACGTCGGGGTCCCAGAGGGCCAGAGTCTGGAAGGTGTTCCAGGTCAGGCGGTCAGGACCGGCCTCGTCGTCGATACGGGCCAGCGCCGCCTCGGTGAGAAGGGGATTTTCGATGTCGACCAACCACAGGCTGCTCATCGTTGGAGGCTTCCCCTGTTCACGTCGTCGAAAACGATAGCTCCTGGTCATCCGGTGATTGGCAGGCCGCCGAGGTGCCCCCGACCGGGCCGAGGGAGATAGGGTTGTGCGTTCGGAGCTTGTTCAATCGCGGAGGGTCGGGTTTATGGCAGAGACGACACAACGGCGGTCGATCGTTTCGTTGCTGGCGACAGCGGCGGCGATGACCACGGTTCTGTTCTTCGCCTCCCCTGCGTTCGCAGGGCCGACCCAATCGAGCACCGGGGGTGGCAGTGCCACCACCGGCACCGCCGGCGGAGGCGCGGCGGGAGACTCGAACGTCGCAGCCAACCCCACGGCCACCTCCGGCAACTCCGGGCCCTCCACCGCCAGCTCGTCCGCCTCAAACAGCGGGAACACGGGCGATGCCACGGCCATCTCCACCAGCGAGCCCGTGGCCATCTCAGGTGATTCCGGCGGGAGTCCCAGCACCGCCTCGGTGACGTCGAGCAATGCGGTGGCCTCGCCCACCGCATCCGGGTCCGGTTCCGGCGGCGGGACGGCCGTTGCCTCCCGATCGGCCCAGGTCTCCACCAACGCCGCTCAGGCTTCCCCCGGCGCAGGCGACGCCGCCCACGCCTCGGCGGGTGCCGCCGTGGGCGGCGAGGCCAGTACCTCGGGTATCGCCGTCGGCGGGAGTACCGATTCGGCTCCGGCCGGCACCAGCGCCTCGTCGGTCGTCGAGACACCGGCAACCCCCGACGCCAACGAGTCACCGATCGGGTTCAGCCAGGCCCTGCGCCTGCGAGCCAACGACTCGGGAGGCACCACCGTCGCCCTGCTCGGACTGGCCCTCGCCCTGCTGGCATCCACCAAGATCGTCGGCAGGCGCTTCGTCCGCTCGTAACCCCCGGGGCGATCCGGCCGGCACTCCGAGCGGGCGGCAGAGCCGGAACGGCAACTCAGAACAACGGCACCCCGAAGCCCTGGCGGGCCGACGAGTCGATCGCCCCCTCCAACCCCGCCAGCATGAGGCCGCGGGCCTCGGCGATCTGGGACGGGTCGCCCGAGTACCCCAGCGTCAGCAGCGTCATGATCCCGCGCTGGGCCTGCAGGGCGCGGGCCACCTTCGGCTCGGTGCGGGGTGCGAGGGTGAAGCCGGGCCGCAGGTGCGGCGGCGACGGCTGGTCGTAGACGTCGACGATCATCGCCATGCGCCGGAACGAGCTGTAGTGGTCGACGCCGTCGTCGACGATGCGGCTGGCGATGTCGTAGAGCTCGCCGCCGAGCTCGGGCGTGTCGAGCGTGGCCCGAACCCGGGCATAGAGGCCGTCGAGTCCGCCGGTCGGTCGCTCGACCGCCTCGAAGTCGGCCACCGTGGCGTGGACCAACGGCCGCAGGGCCGCCGGCCGGGTGGCGCCCGGTAGTCCGGCGGGGATGTCGGTGGCGATGCCCAGGGCGGGCGCGTAGGGGGTGCCGATGCCCATGGCCGCCAGCTTGCGCAGGAGGAGGTTGACCCACGACAGGTGCCTCATCTCGCTGATAGCGGTGGACCGGAGCTGTTCGCGGAGGAAGGTGACGTCGCGGCGCAGCCGGCTGCGAAGGTAGGTGATGTCGCCGGGGCGGTCGGACACACCGTCGAGGGGATGGGCGGGGTCGGCACGGAACCGGAGCGGGAGACTGTCGGCCAGATCGCCGTCGGAGAGTGCCGCCACCTCCTGGGGTGAACGCACCGACGACCAGGCGTACAGGTACTCGAGGGTGAGGGCATGCTCGAGGGGGGCCAGGCCATCGCGAAGCTCGGCCACCAGCTCGTCGGTCGTGGCGTAGGGCACGGCCGCCTCGGCGGTGTCCGGCCGGTACGGGTCGGCCGACTCCCGATCCCGCAACACTACGGCGAGGTCCTGATAGCGCTCGCTGATCTCGTAGTAACCCAGCTCGGGGACATTGTCGCGAGGGGGGCGGGCCCGAAGCCAGTTGACCCAGCCGGTGCCGGGCGGCGGCGGTACCCCCGGCTCCTCGCCCGGCTGCACCGCCTCGATGGCGATGTCGGGGTGGTTGGAGGCCCAGTAATAGCAGCCACAGTCCCGGAAGTCGTGTTGCCAGGGCGAGCACAGGCTCTGGGTGAGTTCGCCGGGGGCATAGCCGGCGTCGATGGAGTCGCCGGCCGCCAGATAGGCGCGACGGGGGCCGTCGAGGGTGACCTCGCCCGCGGCCACGCCGTCGTCGCCGAAGCGGTTGAGCACCAGCTGCACGGGTCCGGGTTCCAGTGACCGGACGATGCGCCAGGTGCCGAGCGAGTCGAGCTCGAGGCCCTTGATGGTTTGCGGATCGATGACCACACCGCCCTGGACGATCCGCACGATCCACCAGGCCCGGGGGTCGGCTGTCATGTCGGCCGCCAGGGCAGCCAGATCGTCGGGGAGCTCCGGATGGGTGACAGCAGCGTCGTCCAGCACGGGATCGTCGAGATCGACGAGGGTCACCACCCCACCCATGGACGGTTGGGCCACGAGGGGGTCGGCGAACTCCACCACCAAGCCGGGAAAGAACCGGCGGTCGAGGTTGCGATGGTCGAACTCGAGGCCGGGGAAGCAGTTGGCCACCCCACTCGCCAGCCGGGCCGCGGCTGGGTTGCCGGTGGCCGACTGCTGCAGCCGGGCGCTGAGGTTGAGGGGGACGAAACGACCGCTCATGAGACTCCCATCGCTCGCAGCAGTTCGGGGCGGCGGGCCTGGCACTCGGCGTAGAGCGAGATGCAGTGCTCCAGCCACCCCCGGATGTAGTCGCAGCCCTCCCTGCCCACCTCGTCGACCTCGGCGTGGCAACCGCCGCCGCACAGGTAACGGGCCCAGCACGACCGGCAGGGTTCGGTGGCATCGACCTGACGACGATCAAGGAACGACTGCCGAGCGGTCGCCGAGAGTCCTTCGTCGAGGTCGCCGAGCCGGTAGGCGGGGTTGTCGACGGTACGGTGGCAGGTCCAGTAGTCGCCGTCGGCGCCGACGGCCACGTAGCTGAGGGCCGAGCCGCACGGCAGTGGTCGGGCCGAGCCCCGGTGGATCTCCCTCAGGCCGGTGGAGAGATTGGTGAACCGTGGCGGGTGCCCGGCGGCGATGCGTTCCATCTCGGCGTCGGCCGCCCGGACCATTTCGGCGAGGAACGGCGCCCAGTCGGTAGCTGCGAATCGCGCCTGGCGATCGGGTCCGGTGCGCAAAGGGCTCACGCCGACCTCGGCGAAGCCCACCGCCCCCAGCGCCTCCACCCGCTCCTGCACCGTAAGGTCGTGGCGCGTGACCGTGGACCGGGCGGCGACCTTGGCCAGACCCGGGTCGGCCAACAGCTCGGCCACGCCGGCGACGGCTCGTTCGAAGCTCCCTCCGCCCCGTCGGGATCGCCGGTGGGCATCGTTGACGCCGGCACCGCCGTCGAGGCTGACGGTGACGGCGAAGGAGTGGGAACGGAACAAGGCCACGTCGGCCGGTGTGACAAGGGTGCCGTTGGTGGTGATCGAGAAGCCGATGGGGATGCCCGCGGCACCTGCCCGGTCCTCGGCGTAGGCGACCACGTCGTGCAACGCCTCGCGATGCAGGAGCACCTCGCCGCCGATGAAGCCGAGCGTGACCCGTCGGCCGTCGGCTCCTTCGACCAGATTGTCGACGGCACGACGGGCGACATCGACCGGCATCCGCCGGGCCGGGCCGCCGAACTGGCCGGAATCGGCGTAGCAGTACGAGCACGACAGGTTGCACGACTGGGCCAGGGCGAGAGACACCGCCGTCGGCGGTTCGGGCGGCGAAGCCGGCCCCGTCGGACCGGCGACGGCCATGTCGCTCAGCGCCGCGACCAGGGCCGCGTCACCCGCGGCCAAGCGGTCGAAGTCCGACTGTGTCACCTCAAAGAGCTGGGACCCGCCCACCAGCCACGCCAACGGTCGCGTGCCCGGCACCAGGTGGAACCAGGGCGGCTCGCCGCTGCCGCCGGGATCCTCCCCATGCCGGACCCCCAGGGTGACGGGCGTCCAGCGGTCGGACTCGACGGTGGTCATGGGCCGGCGGGCACGGGGACGTCGGCGGTGAGGTCGCTACGGCGGAAGGCGACGAACAGCTCGTCGGCGCTGGTCACCCCTTCGGCCTCGAGCGCCTCCGGGCGCCGAGCGGGACCGGCCAGCTGGTCCACCAGGCTCATGAGCTGCGTGTACTGGCGATGGGTCAGCGACAGGGGCGACGCGTCGGAGTCGCGCATGTAGGGGGGCATGCGCATGTCGTGGACCCGGGCATCGGCGTCCCAAGGCCGCCGAAGCCCGGCAGCCTGGCGGGCATCGGAAGGCTCCGACTCGCGAACCAGGGCGTACGGAGGCCGGATCAGCCGTCGCACCCGGTCGGCGTTGTTGGCCAAGAAGTCGAGGAGCACCGGCATCGCAGTCAGCTCGACGTGGGCCTCGCGGCCCAGGACGCTGAACGGCAGTCGGGTATCGGTGTGCAACTGGTGGCGGTCGCCGGCCCGGTAGCCGACATCGTCGTTGGTCATCGAGGCCTTGTCGGCGCGAGGAGGCTCAACGGTGGCGGGGTCGACGGCGTAGCGGGCACGGAGGGATGCGCCCGTGCCCTGGTCGTCGGCAGCGGCCAGCAGCGCGTCGCGGTTGAGCTCGTTCTCCCGCAAGCCCCGTCGACGCTGGAGGTCGATGTTGTCGAGGCTCACCGTCTCGAAGACCCGGCGGAGGAGATCGGCCACCTCGAGGGAGGCCAGAGGATCCCCCTCGCCGGCCGGGCCGAGAGGGCCATCGGAGCCGATGTCGGGCTGGGTGCGGTCGAGTAGGTCGTCGACCAGGGAGACGAACGGACGCTTGTCGGGGCCGTAGTCGGGCGGCCCCACGAAAACACGGGTCTGGGCCACATGGGTGGCGCCACCGAGGGCCACGGTAGTGGTGACCATCACGTCGCAGGTGTCGTCGACCACGCCCCACGAACGGTCGTCGGGCGACGTGGGGTCGCCGCTCCCGTCGTAAGTGTCGGCCGGCGACGGGTGGCGCAGCTCGGGGCGGTTCAGGGTGTACTCCGCCCAGGCCGAGTCCTGATTGAGGATCCGCCGCTCGGGCGGGACGATCTGATGGTGGAGCTGGCGTCCCGCGCCGCCTGCGTCATAGACCCCCTCGACCGCCGTCGGCGGCCCGTACACCAGGCCTTTGGCCGGGGTGAATCGCAGCCGCAGCACGTCGGTGTCGACCCCGCGCTGATCGGGAGCGGCGGCGATGGGGCGGATGGCCTGGATCCGTCCGAGGGGGATCGGATGGCCGGCGGGCACCAGGGGGCGCTCACCGACGCTCGTGGCCAGCAACTCGACGGCCTCATTGGTCGCCTGGTCGATGTCGACGACGGCGGCGAAGGCGCAGGCGGGATCGCCGCTGCGGCGGCCCGCCTTGGCATTGGCGGCGGCGACGCGATGGTGAACGCCGTCGAGTGAGCCACCCAGCTCGGCGAGGCGGGTGGCGGTGAGAGCTTCGGTGGTGCCGTCGTCGTACTCGACCCACAGCTCGAGGAAGGGGGCCACCGGTCGCAACAGATCGCCGTCACGGAACACGATCTCGGTGGGCCGGAACGATGTGACGGACCCGTCGGCTTCCACCCGTAGCGAGACGGCCGGCTCCAGCGAGGTGAGTCCACCCCCCTCGGTGGTGGGGTCCTCGCGCCACACGTAGGCGTCGAGTGGCGTGTCGCTGCCGCCGAGGCGGGCAACCGCCATCGGCGGTGTGAAGAACAGAGCGTGCACACCCGCTCGTCGTGTCATCAGCCCGCCTCCTCGGTCTGGCCAACCGGATTTTCCGTACTGTAGAAGATCGGTCCTCCGATGTCATCAGCCCCCGAGGTCATCGTCGCCGGAGGCGGGATCGCCGCCACGGCCACAGCCATTCGCCTGCGCGAGCTGGGCCTGGGGGTCCGCCTTCTCGTGCGACCCGGCGCCGCCGGGGACAGCATCGAGGCGTTGCCCCAGCGGGCCCTCGACCTCCTCGACATCCTCGGCGAACCGCAGCTGGTCATCGACGCCGGTGGTGTGGCGGTTGGGAGCGATGGTCGGTCGCCACCCATGTTGCACGTCGAGCGACGCGCCCTGGCCGAAGCCTTCCTCGACCGGGCGCGAGAGCGCGGGGCGATGGTGGCCGAGGTGCCCAGGTTGCCCCCGGCCTCGGCGCTGGCCCCGTCGGCTCACGCGGTAATCGACGCCACCGGGCGGGCGGCGGCGTGGTCCAGACCACTGGTCACCGACAGCCACGATGTGGCTCGCCAGTTCCAGGGGCCTCCCCGTACCGACCTCGCCCTGCGGATGGTGCAGGGCGACCAGTGGTGGGCCTACCGCCTCGGTACCCCCTCGACGACGTGGGCCGCGGTGGTCGTCGACGGCGCCGATGCCGTCGATCGAGTTCTCGCCGCGCACGCCCTCAGACGACTCGGGCTGGACCCCGACGAGATGATGCCCCGGGGGCGCCGTGCCGCCCGGGTCCAGCGGGCCCTGCACCCGGTGGACGGGCGGCGCATCGCTGTCGGCGACGCGGCCCTCGCCCATGACCCTGTCGCCGGTGCCGGTATCCGGTTCGCCCTCGCGTCGGCCATTGCCGCAGCCGCGGTCGTCGCCAACTGGGCCGACGACCCCGCTCGCCACGACCAGGCGGCCGACTACTACACCGAGCTGGTCGCCGGTGAGCACCGCCGCCACCTCGGAGCGCGCCGCGCTATCCACGCCCGAGCCAGCGACGCGACGCTCCTCGAGGAAGCGCCGGAAGCCGGGCCGCCGCCCGACGTGGTGCGGTTCGCCGCTTCCATCGTGGAGACACCCTTGGTGATCGACGGGGTGATTCAGCCGGGCCAGGCCGTGCGCCTTCCCGATGGAACGCAGACGCGCTGGCTCGGGTCGTTCGACCTGCTGCACCTCGCCCGCCTGTCATCGGACCCGATCCCGCGCATCGTCCTGCTCGCCCGACTCCAGGCGGAGGGGCTCGGCGCCGTCGATGCCCGGGCCGTGCTGGCGTGGGCCCTGCGGCACCACCTCCTCGCCGCCTGCTGAGGAGGGCACCGCTGGCGACGATCAGTCGGGCGGACGCAGCTTGTAGTGGGCCAGCGACTCCACCTGGCGGAGGAAATCGGGGGAACGACGGAAGCGCGCTGACATCTGGTCGTACTCCGCACCGCTGGCCCGCCAACGCAGAACCCGGCGCTCGAGCGGGCGGAGAACATCGCCCTGGAGGCGGGCGCCGTTCCGGGGTACTTCGGTCAGGGCCCGCACCCGTCCGGCCCACTCGGGGCTGCGATGGAAGCGGCGGCCGATCTCGGCATCGTCGACACCCTCGGCGGCCAGGTGGCGAACCCGGCGTTCCACGGGCCGGAGCATCTGGTCATGCAACACCGTTACCTCCTGGGTCGGGTGGTCCCAGGATATCGCTGTCCGGCGATCGTCAGCGGGCCCGGTCGGCCAGCTTCCCGAGTGCCCCTATGGGTCCGACGACGATCAGAAGGTCGGCGGCGGCCAGGGTGGTGTCGGCTCGCGGCGGCACGAGCAGGCTGCCGTCGGGGCTCCGGACGGCTAGGACCATCACGCCGTCGTAGTCGGCACAGGCATCACGCACACTCGCTCCGACCAGTGACGACCGGCCCCCAACGACCAGTTCCTCGATTCGCAGATCGGGCGAAACGCTCACCATGTCGACGAACTCGAGCATGGCCGGGCGCAGGGCGAGGGCGGCCATACGGGTCCCGCTCAGCCGGTAGGGCGAGACCACCCGGTCGCTTCCGGCCCTTCGCAGGGCGTCGACCGACTCCGAGCTGGAGGCACGACCGATGATGAACAGATCGGGGTTCAGGGCTCGGGCCAGCAGGGTGATGTAGACGTTCACCGAGTCGGAGTCGACGGCACACACGAGCGCCTTGGCCCGGGCGATCCCCGCCCGCTCCAGCACGTCCTCGCTCGTGGGGTCCTCGAGGAGGTAGATGACGCCGGCCTCGATCAGATCGGGTTCGAGGGCGGCGATTGCCTCGACGACGACCACATCCGCCCCCTGGGCGGTGAGCTCCTCCACGGCGGCCCGCCCAACGCGCCCGAACGAGCAGACGACGAAATGGCCCTCCATGGCGTCGATCCGTTGGCGCATGCTCCTCCTCGTGAGCGAACGGCCAAGCTGACCGCTCGCAACCAGACTCGTCAAGACGGCCAGCAGGCTGAACACCGCGCCGAGGCCGATCGCAATGAGCGACACCGTGAACACCCGCCCGGCGGTGCCGAGAGGATGCACCTCCCCAAAGCCCACGGTGGTAAGCGTGGTGACGGTCATGTACAGCGAGTCGACGAACCCGAAGCCCTCCAGCACCATGTAGCCGGTCGTGCCGTAGACCAGGGCGAAGGCCACCAGGACGACCGGAAGGCGCACCGGCGATGCCAGCAAGTGCCGTCGCAGTGCCTGACGGGACCGTCGCAACCTCATGTGGACTGCCACCGATCACCGAGGGCCTACGAGAACGTCAGCGGTTGACGGTACTCATGTCGGCGTAGCGATCGCCACTGGCCGGGCCGATGTTGGCGTCGATCCATGCCAGGTCGTCGGCGTCGAGGACCAACCCGGCAGCGGCGACGTTCTCCTCCAGGTAGCCGCGCCGCTTGGTGCCGGGTATGGGCACAACGTCGGGACCCTGGGCCAGGACCCAGGCCAGGGCCACCTGTCCCGGAGCACACCCCTTGCGCCCGGCCAATTCGGACACCCGATCGACGAGGGTGAGGTTGCGGTCGAAGTTCCCATGCTCGAAACGGGGAAAGCGGTGGGAGCGGGAGTCGCCGTCGGGTAGATCGGCGGCCGAACGGTAGGCGCCGGTCAAGAAGCCCCGGCCCAGGGGGCTGTAGGCCACGAAACCGATCCCCAGCTCGCGCACCGTCGGCAGGATGTCGGCCTCTACGTCTCGCGTCCAGAGGCTGTACTCGGTCTGGAGTGCAGTGATCGGGTGCGTTGCCTCGGCCCGACGGATCGTGTCCGCCCCCGCCTCGGACAGCCCGAGGTGACCGACCTTGCCGGCCGTCACGAGCTCGCCCATGGCGCCCACCGTGTCCTCGATCGGCACCGACGGGTCGACCCGGTGCTGGTAGTAGAGGTCGATGTGATCGATCCCGAGGCGTTGGAGCGATGCGTCACACGCGGCCCGTACGTAGTCGGGACTTCCGTTGACACCCACCCACGACCCGTCCTCCCGGCGCTCGTTGCCGAACTTGGTAGCCAGAACCACCTCGTGACGACGATCGGCGATCGCCCGGCCCACCAGGCGCTCGTTGGTGAACGGCCCGTACATGTCGGCGGTATCCAAGAAGTTGCATCCGAGATCGAGGGCCCGGTGGATCACCGAGACCGATTCGGCGTCGTCAGTTGCGCCGTAGAACTCGGACATGCCCATGCAGCCGAGGCCGATAGCGGCGACGGTCAGGTCGCGGAGTGTGCGCTGGTCCATTCGGGGGTTCTACCCCACTCGCCCCGTCGGCAAGATTCGCCTTCCTCGCGTCGGAGTGCTCGACTGGCGTCCGTGCGAGCAGTGACCGTAACCGCCTTCGGCGATCCGACCGTGCTGAGCGTCACCGATCTCCCGCTTCCCGAGGCCGGCCCCGGCCAGGTCCTCCTACGGGTGGCCGCCGCAGGTGTCGGTCCGTGGGACACCAAGGCTCGGAAGGGCCTGTTCGGGCCCCGACAATTCCCCTATGTCCCCGGCGCCGAGGCCTCGGGCACGGTCGAGGCCCTCGGTGCCGGCGTCGACGGCCTGGCGTTGGGTGACGCCGTCTACGGCGGCCCCGCCGGGGGCTACGCCGAGTTCGTCTGTGCCGACGCGGCCAAGCTGGCTCTGGCGCCGGTCACCATCGACCTGATGGAGGCCGCAGCTGTCCCCATCGGGGCGGTGACCGCGCTGGAGGGCATCGACGACCATCTGCGTCTGACCGACGGTGACCGGGTGCTCGTGGCCGGTGCGGCGGGTGGGGTCGGCGCCTTCGTCGTGCAGTTGGCCAAGGTGCGAGGAGCTCACGTGATCGCCACCGCCCAGCCCGCCAACCACGACTTCCTGCGGAGTATCGGTGCCGACGCCGTTCTCGACTACCACGGCGACTGGGTCACTGAGGCCGGTGAAGTGGACGCCGCCTTTGACTGCGTGGGAGGTCCCACCTGGGAGGGCTGTGTTGCCGCCCTGCGCGACGGCGGGCGGGCCGTCACGATCGCCGCATTCGGCTCGACGGTTGCACGCGACGGCGTGGAGTTGAGTAATTTCTCGGCCACAGTCACCTCCGCCCGACTGACCGAGATCGCCGCGACGATCGATTCGGGGCGGGTACGCGTAACCGTCACCGGCCGCTTCCCTCTGGAGGACGCGGCACGGGTCCACGAGCTCCTGGAAACCGGCCACACCCGCGGAAAGATCCTGCTCGTTCCCTGAGGTGTTCGGCGATGTCGGCGCCTTCCGCCGCCGTGCTGCCCTTCGAAGCAGCACCTACTCCTGGTCCCTGACCGACGTGGGTCAGCCCATTGTCGATGCCAGCCCATGTGACGGTGCGGCCAGGTCGGCGACATCCCGTAAGGGGCCTACGCCGTCAGGCCGAGGCTTCCGCGTCGGTTCCGGTTTCCGGCCGAGCCACCTCCGTCTCGAGGGTCGTGCCTCGGTGGTCGCGTAGGTCGTGGATCCGATCGAACTGGCGCTCCAACTGCCGTCGGCGCATGCCGGCGAGCGACTCGAAGTCGCTCTGGGCCCCGTCGAGCCGGCGGCCGAGCTTGTCCATCTGGGCGACGAAGCTCCCCCACTGCCGGGTAAAGCCATCCAGCAGCCCGAGGATCTCCGTCGACTTCCGCTGCATCACGAAGTTGTCGGCCGCCTGGCGGATCACCGCGAGCACGGCGAAAAGGGTCAGTGGAGAGCACAAGACGATGTTGCGGCGGATCGCCTCGTCGAGCACCCCGGCGTCGTGTTCCTGGAGAAGCAGGACAACTGCTCGTTGGGGATGAAGAGCAGCACCACGTCGACGGAATCCGCCGTGGCCGAATAATCGCGCTCGGCCAGTTCGACCACGCGATCTCGGACATCGCCAAGAAACGCCTTCTTGTGGCGTTGACGGTCGAAGTCGGCATCGGCCTCGACGAAGCGGACGTAGTTGTCGAGAGGGAACTTCACGTCCATGTAGCAGACCTGACCGCCGGGAAGGAGGAACGTGAAGTCGGGGATTCCCCCTGCTTCGGTGGCCCGTTGTTTGCGGTAGTTGACCCCGTCGATCATCCCGGCCAGGCGCAGGACGTCGTCGGCCATCCGTTCGCCCCACTGGCCCCGGGCCTTCGTGCTCGACAACGCCTGGCGGAGCTGTCGGGTCGTCTCGGCCAGCGCCGCCGTGTGCTCGGCCGTGGAACGGAGCTGGCCGGCCAGGTCGCCGAACTTCTGCTCGCGGTCGCGCTCCAGGCTGCGGACCAGGTCGGTGACCCGGGACAGTTCACCCCTCACCTCGCCGAGTTGCCGGTCGATGAGCGTCTTGTCGGCATGCAGTTCCCGAGCCGCCATGTCGCGGTGGGCACCGAGGCGCTCGTTGGCTACGGAGATGACGCTGCCGACGGTGGCCGCCTGGTCGCGCCGGTGGTGCAGGGCAATCTCGGCCACCACCCGTCGGGCCAGGCCCCGCTCGTACCGGAGCACGCAGACCGCCAGCGCGACCGCAGCCGACACGAGGCCGAGTCCCATGAAAAGGTTCACGGCGACAAGCGTAGAGATGGGGTACGACATTTAGGGTCCATTGACGGCTTCAATGCCCCCTGGGAGCATTGAGCGGTGACGGCGGGGGTCCTGTTGGAGCGTGACGAGGTTCGCGCCGCGATCGGGGAGGTCCTCGCCGCAGCCCGCGCGGGCGCCGGCGGTGCCGTCTTCATCGTCGGCGAGCCAGGTCTGGGCAAGACCTCGCTGCTCGACGAGGCCCGGGTTCAGGCGGGTGGCGACATGCACGTGGGCGTCGCCCGTGGAAACGAGATGGAGGCCAACCTGCCGTTCGGCATACTGACGCAGGCCCTCGAAGGGCTCGAGGGCTACCGTGTCGATCTCCCGGGCGCGGTCCTGGATCCGTTCGCCGAATTGTCGTCGCCCCACTTCCGGGTCTTCCGGTGGTTGCAGAACCGTTCCGGACCGCCCCTTGTGCTTGCCCTCGACGACCTGCACTGGGCCGACGTCGACTCCCTCAGTGTTCTTGCCTTCCTCGTTCGCCGCATGGGAGGCCTCGCCGTCGCCCTCATCGGCACTCTCCGTCCGTGGCCTTCGACTGCCGACGACATCTGCGGGGAGCTCGTCGAGCGCGGCTACGCCGCCCGGCAACGGCTGGAGCCACTGACCCGTCCGTCGGCGGCGGCCTTGCTGGCGCGCCGGGCGCGCCTAGCGGTTACCGCCTCTACCCAGCGGCGGGCCTGGGCGCTGTGCCGGGGCAACCCGCTCCTCGTCGAGCAGGTGGCCATGGCGCTCGATCGCCACGAGGAGATCCCCGACCTCGGAGCCGACTCGGGAGCGCTGGCCGAGCACATCCTCCTGTCCCGCTTCGCCGGGCTGGACCGGACGAGCATGGTCGTCGCCCGTGCCGCCAGCGTTTCGGGCATGACTTTCCGGCCCGAGCTGGCGGGGGAGGTGGCCAGGCTCACGGAGGACGAGGTCGACCGTGCCCTGGACGCTCTGAGCCGCAGCGGCCTGACCATCGACGTAGGCGAGAGCAACGTGCGCTTCACCCATCCTCTCTTTGCCCAGGCCGTCTACGACGACATGGCGCCCGCCGTGCGCCGGCGTCTCCACGCCCGCTACTTTCATCTCCTGGCCGACCGCGGCCTCGACCAAGAGGCATGTCCCCACGCCACGCGTGCCGATCTCATAGGGGACGAACGCGCCGTCGCGGTGCTCACCCGATCCGGGCTCGCGGCGTTCGGGGCCGGGGCAGTGACGGTCGCGGCCCGGGCGCTCGAGACCGCCGTGCGATTCGCCGGTGATCGGGCCGCTCCGGAGCTTCTTCTTTCGCTTTGTGAAGCCCTGAGCGCCAGTGGGCGCATGGAAGATGCGGCCACCACGTGCGGACGTCTGCTCAAAGACCCGGACCTTGACTGGCAGCATCGCGTCAGCGGCCTGCGTGCGCTCGGCCGCGCCTACTACTTCACGGGAGCCGCCGACCACGGCGAGGCTGCGCTCGACCGCGCCGTCACCATCGCCGTCGAGAACGACCCGGTATGCGCCGTCCAGCCACTCCTCGACCAGTCGCTGAGCGCGTGGTTGGCGGGTGGCCCATCCCGGGCCCTGCCGCTGGCGGCCCGTGCCCGCGAGCTTGCCCGCCAGGGCGATGGCGTGCTTCGCCAGCGCGCCGACGCGACCTGGGGCCACCTGGCCCTCGAGTCGGGTGACCCTGCAGGGCTCGAATACACCGATTGCGTGCGCAGTTCGCTAGAGCAGACCCCGGGGGCGGAGGCGCTCGATCCGGGTGACCTCACCTGGCCCTGGGCGAGCGTCTACCAGTTCGCCATGAACGAAAACTACGCCGGTCGCTATCAGCAGTCCCAAGACGCGTTCGAGCGCGCCCGCGATGCCCTCGAACGGGCCGGCGCGGCCAACGCCGCGGCGACGGTCTCGATCCACATCGCCAACCTGGCGATTCGTCGTGGCCGGCTGGGAGAGGCGCTGGACGAGGCTGTCCGAGCAGAGGAGTTCGCCGACCTGACGCCGGCGGTGCTGCCGTACGCCTACCTCGTGCGAGCCGAGGCGCTGGCATGGATGGGTCACTTCGAGGAGAGCACCACCTACTGCACAAGAGGCCGAGAGTCGGCCCCCGGTCATTGGTTTGCCGAACTGTGGATGTCGCACATCCTGGGTCTCAACATGCTGTGGCAGGGCGATGCGTCCGCCTCGGACATGTTTCTCAAGACCGAGACGATCACTCGTGCGGTGGGCATCGACGAGCCATGCCACGTCCAGTGGGCCGCGCATGCCGTCGCTGCTCATCTCGCCGCCGAGCGCAAGGCTGACGCCGTCCGGGTCGTCGGGTGGTTGGAGGAACGAGCGACCCGACTCCCCTGTCGGTGGCCCGCTATCGCCGCTGCGCTCGGTAGTGCCCGGGTGTCATGGGACGACGGAGACGACGAGGCGGCCGAGGCCCGTTTCCGCGCCGCCCTGGGGCTCCTCGACGACGGCGAACTGCCCTTGTTCCGCGTCGAGGCGCTTCTCGCCCTCGGCTCCTTCCTCCGTCGCCGGGGCCGAGCGGTCGAGGCCCGGCCGATGTTCGCCCAAGCACTCACCTTGGCGGAAGCATGCCGGGCGCGATCGCTGGCGGAAACGGCGCATGCGGAGCTAAAGCTGGCGGGAGGTAGGCGGCGGCGGGGTCCGGAAGACCGCCACCGCCTCACCGACGCCGAGCTGCGGGTGGCCAGGCAGGCGGCGGACGGCCACAGCAACGCCGTCATCGCCACTCGCCTTCACCTTTCCGGCAATACCATCGAGTCGCACCTGAAGCACGTCTACGCCAAGCTGGGGCTGACGTCGCGCCGCCAACTGATGACGCTCGACCTCGATGACGTGTCGGCGGCGGTGGCCGGGGCCGCGGACCCGTCGGCTTGAAAATCACCGGTATCGGGGTTGCCCCGGGGCATGGCGGGGAACAGGGTCGAACGATGTCGCCAACTGACGGCGCCCGACCTACCGTCAGCGCCAACGTCGTGCTGAGAGTCGTTGTTGGGCAGAGGGAGCCGATCACCGGAGCCATCATCGTCGAAGGGGGCGAGTGCGAGACGGCCTTCGTCGGTTGGATCGAGCTCATGGCCGCGGTCAACGCCGCCAGAGGCCAGGTCGACAGGCCGGCCGGGTCGGCACCGCCCCCTTAACTATCACCGGTTCCGGTGGTGAAGACGAGACCCGTCCACCGGATACTCGTCTTGGGGATGAGGCGAGCCGGGGGGCTCGACCTCGGGACTTGGGGAGGACGAGATGGCCGGCTGGTTCCGCCAACTGCACGCGCTTGCGCGTGGTCCTATGGGCCACGCACGCCGAGGTTCTCCGCCATTGGCCGCGCTGCTGGTCATGTCCGTCATCGTTCTCACCTCGTCGTTGGCGACCACGTTGTCGCCGGCGGCCGCAGCGGCCCCTGCTCGGCCCGCCGACTTCGACAACGACGGGCATACCGACGTAGCGGTGTTCCGTCCCTCGACCGGCGTCTGGTTGATGCACGACGGCGCGGCGACCAGCTTTGGCGCCGCGGGCGATATCGCCGTCCCCGGCGACTACGACGGCAGCGGCGGTACCGACATCGCCGTGTTCCGTCCGTCCACCGGTGTCTGGTACGTGCAAAACGGCCCGACGGTGGCGTTCGGCGCCACGGGCGACGTTCCTGTTCCCGGCGACTATGACGGCAACGGGCGCGCGGACATCGCCGTGTACCGGCCGTCGAACGGATACTGGTTCGTCCAAGGGGCCGCAGCATTGGCCTGGGGAACGGGGGGCGACATCCCCGTCCCCGGCGACTACGACGGCAACGGCCACACGGATGTCGCTGTGTTCCGACCCTCGAACGGGCTCTGGTTCGTTCACGGCGGCGCCACCCTCGCCTGGGGCACCGTCGGTGACATCCCGGTGCCTGGCGACTACGACGGCAACGGCGGGACCGACATGGCCGTGCTTCGGCCCTCGAGCGGCGTCTGGTACGTGCAGGGCGGCCCGACGGTGGCGTGGGGAACCATGGGCGACGTCGCGGTGGTCCTCCCGGAAGCCGTCCGCCACTTCGTGGCCACGTCGACGGCGGAGGCGCCCAAGCTTCTGAGTGCCACGCCCCAGGGGCCGACAGAAGTCGTCCTCACGTTCAGCAAGCCGCTCAGCTCGGCGGCCGCCGACCCCCTGCGGTACTCGTCCAGTCCCGGCCTCTTCGTCCGGGGGGCCACGCTCATGAACGGATCGACACAGGTGTTGTTGAGCACCGGCCGCCTCTATCAGGTCGGCTACACCGTCACCGCCAGCGGCTTCACCGACGTCGATGGCAACGGCATCGACCCGGGCGCGGCCAGTGCGTCGTTCACGGGGACGGTGGTTCTCGACGACCAGCGCCCCACCGTCACCAGCGCCGGGTCGACCGGCAACACGACGGTGCTCGTGCAGTTCAGCGAGCCCATGGCCGACGACGCCCTGACTGCCACCCGCTATTCGGTGCTCCAGGAGAACGTCAATCCCGAAGTGGGCGCGGTCGCGGTGACGGCGGTCAGGTTCGTGGAATCGGACCGGTTAACCGTGGAGCTGACTACGCTGTCCCAGAACGAGGTCACGTACCGGGCCAAGGTAGCCGGTGTCACCAGCCTGGTCGGGAGGCCGCTCGCCGACCGAGTCATCATCGGAGGGGTGTTGGTCGACCCCACCAGCGCCATCTTCGCCGGCACCCCTCCGGCAGGCGACGAGAGGGTCGACACCGACGGAGACGGGCTGTCCGACAACGAGGAGGCGCGGGGTTGGACGGTGTTGGTCAGCCTGACCAACGGGACGACGACATCGAGGCAGGTGACCAGCAGCCCCACCACGGCCGACACCGACGGCGACGGCCTGAACGACTTTCAGGAGAAGTCGCTGACGACCGACCCACGCGACGACGACACCGACGACGACGGGCTGTCGGACTCCGTGGAGTTCAACGACATCTTCAGCGACCCGACGTTGCAGGACTCGGATCTAGACGGTCTGAGCGACGGCTTGGAGGTCACCTTCTTCCGCACGTCGGCCATCCAACCCGATACCGACGGCGACCAACTCCCGGACGGGAAGGAGGTCAACCTGGCCAACCGCAACCCCAAGGTCGCCGACTTGCCCAAACCGGCGCTGGAGATCGGCGACATGAGGCTCGACCTCGACGTCCGGTTCCTCGAGAACACGAGCACGGAGACCAAGCAGGTCCAAGAGAAGACCGCTACCGCGACGCTGGCTCAGTCCGACAAGAAGGAGTTCAGCAACACGCAGTCCCGAACGATCGAGGTGGGAAGCAAGATCGCGACGACCATCGGCACCGAGTTGACCGTCGGAGCGGAGGCTTCCTCCTCGCCCAGCGCCAGCGTGGAGGAGAAGCTCACCACCAGCACCACGAACGAGCAGAGCTTCAGCTCTTCGTTCACGTCGTCGTTCACCGAGACATCGAGCAGAGAGACGCAGCGCTCCCACCAAGACTCCCTCAGGACGCAAGCCCAGATCGCCGCAGGGTCCACGCTGACGCGCGAGGTGAAAGGGGCGCGAGCGCAGGTCGGCGTGATCCTCAAGGGTGATGGCGACATTGCCTTCAACATCCGGAACCTCCAGATCAGCGCCCTGATCCAGGATCCCCAGAACCCGGCCCGCCTCACACCGATCGCGACCCTCCTGCCCGACTCGGAACCCGCGGGCGGCTTCAACCTCGGCCCCCTCGTGCCCCAGCGCGGGCCGATCCTGTTCTCCAACGACCAGGTCTTTCCCCAGCTGGTCGAGGACCTCATGCGCAACCCCAGAGGCGTCGTGTTCCGCTTCGCCAACTACGACATCGTGGACGAGCTGGGCCGGAACTTTGCCTTCACCTCGCAGGAAATCAACGACCGAACGGCGAGGGTCGCCATCGACTACGGCGGCTTCGACAGTGACAACGACGGCCTGGGCGATTCCTCGGAGATCAAACGGGTGGCGACGGGGATCGGACGGGTCGTCGACACCAATGGCAATGGCGTGATCGACGAAGGCGATCCGACAGCCGACCCGCCCGTGCCACCCGACCGTCGCGTCGTGTTCGACGAGAACGGTCACCAGGTCGGGATCACCCTCCGGGACGGGCTGCATGCGATGGGGCTTCGGGAGTACGACGAGACGGTTACGCCGACGGCCAGCCTCACCCAGGCCGAGATCGACAGTAGCTACTCGGTGAGGAAATACCAGAAGCCCGACGGCGAAAAGCGTGAGATCGTCCTCCGCGTGCGGCGAACCCAAGTGGAGGTCGGCGTTCGCAACGAGTGGCTGATCCTCACCCCCACCGGGATCGACCGCACGCTCACCTTGGACGACGTGATCCTTCAACCGGGCGGCAGCATCACCCTCGGCTTCCTCCAGGACAAGGACAGGGACGCCATGCCGGCGCTGATGGAGTCGCTCAACAACTGCTCGGACATCGCCAAGGATTCCGACGGCGACGGCCTCGACGACCGATTCGAGACGCTCGTGGGCTGGACCGTGAGGACCGAGCGGGGCAGCCGCGACGTCCGCTCGCGGTGTTCGGCGGCCGACACCGACAACGACGGTCTGACCGACAGCGCCGAAGCGCCCGGGGTGCTCCAGTACGACGAGGAGGGGCTCATCCTCTTCGACACGAACCACAAGCCCAAGCGCCAGGACCCGGGCTCGGGCGACGAGGTAGACCGCGCCATCATCGACCCCGTCACCAACCCGACGAGTGCCGACACCGACCTGGATGGCCTCACCGACAGCTACGAGCTGACCCCCCGCAAGGTCCTGCTCCGGAGCCCCCCGAACCCCACCGGCACCTCCACCGACCTCTTGGTCACCAGCCCCGAGCACTTCGACAGCGACGGCGACACGGGATCGGATGGTGTCGAGGAAGCGGTCGGTGGGAACCCTCGGCTTCCCGACTACCAGAACTTTGGCGACACCGACGGCGACGGTCTGGTCAACGCCCAGGAAGACACGGTGTACTCGGTCACGGTCGTCCCGGTGCAGCCGAGGGTGAAGGCCGTGAACCAGGCGTGCGACTCGGTCTGCGATGAACAGCAACCCCTGCCTCCACGGCCGGTGCGGTCGGACAAGACGAAGGCCGACACGGACGGTGACGGTCTCTCCGATCCGGAGGAGAGGACACTGGGACTTGATCCCACCATGTCGGACACCGACGCCGACGGCTTGTCGGACTTCGAAGAAGTGCGCGGGTTCACGTTGCGCAATCTCGGGATCGTCAAGACCAACCCGCTCGACGCGGACACGGACAACGACAAGCGGAGCGACGGGGAGGAGGCGGACCGCGGAGGAAAGATGATCGTCCGTGTCGTGGGGGCGGCGCCCTATCAGGCGTTCAGCGATCCCACCGACCCCGACGCCGACTTCGATCAGTTCGTCGATGGCGACGAGGCGACCTGGGGCTCGGACCCGGCCAAGTACAACACCGATGGCGACAACCGCTCCGACTACAGCGAGATGACGGCCGGCCGTCGCCTCCTGGTACCCGACCTGCGCGTCGTCGCCCGGTTCGCCATCATCGAGATGACCCAGGACGGCGAGCCCGGCAACGACGCCGGCGACTTCTATTTCGACCTCGGCGTGCTGCGTCCGGACCCGGCGAACGCGTTCGTGCTGGGTCTCACGAGCCGCTCGTCAGATCCCCAGAGCGCGAATTTCCGCCCGTGCGCCAACAACGACGACAGCGTGTGCCGGTCTGGCGACTCGGTCCTCCAGATCCAGACCGGGCACACGCTTTTCGCCGACCCGGAGAGGACTGCCGATGCAGGTGGCATCTCCACCACGCCGGATCAGTACGAGCAGTTCGTCGTGTCCGGATCGCTACGCGAGTTCGATGGGGCCGGTGTGGATTGCCAGGTCAAGTTTCCAGAACGCTTGTTCCCTCCCGAGGACAGCGGAGTGGTCGAGGGCCCAGACCTGAAACCTGGCGTCCATTCGCTGGCCCTGCACAGGCAAACATCGTGCAACTTCGGACTCCCACATCAAATGGAGTTGACGCTGAAGATCTCCTATACCGCGGACTGACCTGCGCCGCCGAGCGCAACTAGCTAGAGCTATCTCAGTACCGGGGCAGGGTTTCCAGGCCGTGTTCGGCGCCGTCGACGAACACGACGACGTTGCCCGGCCCCCACGACCAACTAACCCCGGAAAGGCTTGACGTCGGTTAGGAACTTAGCTCCAGTGTCGCCCCGGCCCCGGCGTGCCCACCGTGACTCCTCTGCCCGGCCGTTTACCATCGGAGGAATGGATCCGTCGATGGAAGAGATTGATGACGGCGACACGGTCTGGCACTTCGACAGCTCGTTCCTCAGGTCGAACTGGACGTGCATATGGGGGCGAGGGTGCCAGGGAATCCTTCCCGAGCCGTCCGAGCACCTCGGCCAGGGGTGTTGTTCGGTCGGAGCAGAACTGAGCGACGAAGACGAAGCCCGCCGGATCAGTGCCCTCGCCGCCACGCTCGAGCCGGCCCGCTTCGAGCACCACGCCGAGGCCGCAGAAGGGGGGATCTTCGCCCACACCAACCGACTGAGCACGAGAATCGTCGATAGTGCGTGCATCTTCCTCAACCGTCCTGGCTTCGCCGGCGGACCCGGATGTGCACTCCATCTGGCGGCCGTCGCCGACGGCGAGTCGCCCATCCACTGGAAGCCGTCGGTGTGCTGGCAGCTCCCGATACGGATCGACGTGGAGCCGAGCGGCGACGGCACCGAAGTGGCAACCGTCCGCCGGTGGAATCGCGGCGACTGGGGTGCCGAAGGCGAAACCATGGCGTGGTGCTGCACCGAGGGCGCCAGGGCCTACGTGGGCGACCGGCCGGTGATCGAGTCGCTCGCCGAGGAACTGGAGGAACTGGTGGGAACCACGGTGTACGTGGAGCTGCGTCGCCGCCTGGCCACCCCGTCCGACTCGGAGGCAACGGAATAGGGATCAGCCGCATCTACGAAGACTCTCGTCAGGACCGATATGGGCGTGCTGCTCCGCACCGTCCTGTCGTGCTGCGACGTACCGGGCGGTGATCAGAAGGGCTCGACGTCTCGCACCTCAATCGCGAGGAGCGCTGCCGTCACCTTCGCCGAGTTGTCGACGGGTGGCACCGAGCAGAGCGGCGGCCCGCTCGAGGTGGTGGTCGGCGGCCCGGCGCGCGCTTCGCGCCGCACTGCGGCGGGCCGATCGGTCGGCCTCACGCACTGGGACGCGCTCGGCGCTCTCGCCGTCAGCGCCACCCGCCGTCGCCGGCGCCATAGGCTCGGAATCTCCCGTCCGCTCGAGCCCCTCGTCGGCCGCCCGCTTCGACGCCGCGACCATGGCCGAGGCGGCGCGGCGGTCGGCTTCGGCAGCCCTGCGCACCCGTGAGGCATGGGCCGCGGCGGCCGACCCCAGCTCGGCCGCTCGGACCTGGGCTTCAGCGAGAAGGGTGGCAGCCCGCTGGCGATCCAGATCGACGACCTCCCGGATCCGGGCGATGTCGGCCTCGGCTGCCCGCACAACGCTCGCCGCCCGTTGGTCGGCCTCGGCCACGAGGGTGACGGCCAGTTCACGGTCGAGATCGGCTTCGGCTAGGAGCGAAGCGGCCTTCTCTCGATCAAGCTCGGTTGCGTCGCGCATCCGGGTCAGGGTGGCCTCGGCCGCTTCCATCATCTCGCCCAATCGTCCCTCGGCCTCGGCCAGCATGGCGCCCGCCAGCTCGCGGTCAGCCTGGGCCGCTTGGCGTTGTCGAGCTGCGTCGACCTTGCCCCCTTCGCATAGCCGGGCGACGTCGACCGCGGAGGCCTGGCGCAGTCGGGCGGAGTCGGCTTCGGCGGTCTCGCGGAGTCGGGCGGAGTCGGCTTCGGCGGTCTCGCTGATCAGCACGGCCTCGGCTTCGGCCGCTTCGCGTGTTCGGGCGGCGTCGGCTGTGGCGGATTCGCGCAGTCGGGTGGCATCGGCCTCGGCGGCGATCTGCAGATCGGTGGCGCGCGCCCCGGCGTCGATCAGGACGGTGGCAACGTGCTCGCGGTCATACTGGGCGGACTGACGAATCCGGGCGGCATCGGCCTCTGCCTCGGCGAGCGCCTCCTCCACGCGGGCCTCCGCTTCGGCCAGGAACATGCCGGCCTGCTCCCGGTCGACCTCGGCGGCGTCGCGTGTTCGGGCGGCGTCGGCTCCCGCCGATTCAAGCGCTGCCGCCGCTCGACTCTCCGCCTCGGCCCGGAGGATTTTGGTGTGCTCCCGCTCCACGTCGGCCGCACCCCGAATCCGGGTCGCGTCGGTGTCGGCCACCTGGCGCAGATCGGCGGCATGGCCTCCGGCTTCGACCACCAGGGCGGTGGCGAGCTGGCGGTCGGCCTCGGCGGCGGCACGAATCCGGACGGCGTCGGCGTCAGCGGTCTCGCGGATCCGGACGGCCTCGGCTTCGGCCGCTTCGCGTGTTCGGGCGGAGTCGGCTGCGGCGGATTCGCACAGTCGGGCGGTATCGGCCTCGGCGGCGATCTGCAGATCGGTGGCGCGCGTCTCGGCGTCGATCAGGATGGTGGCAACGTGCTCGCGGTCGTACTGGGCGGATTGACGAATCCGGGCGGCATCGGCCCCTGCCTCGGCGAGCGTCTCCTCCACGCGGGCCTCCGCTTCGGCCAGGAACATGCCGGCCTGCTCCCGGTCGACCTCGGCGGCGTCGCGTATTCGGACGGCGTCGGCTCCCGCCGATTCAAGCACCGCCGCCGCTCGACTCTCCGCCTCGGCCCGGAGGATTTTGGCTTGCTCCCGGTCAACGTCGGCCGCATCCCGAATCCGGGTCGCGTCGGTGTCGGCCACCTGGCGCAAATCGGCGGCATGGCCTCCGGCTTCGACCACCAGGGCGGTGGCGAGCTGGCGGTCGGCCTCGGCGGCGGCACGAATCCGGACGGCGTCGGCGTCAGCGGCGGTCCGAAGCTCGGCGGCGTGGGTGACTGCTTCTGCGAGCAGGGCGGCCGCCTGGTCGCGATCGTGTTCGCCGGCCTCGCCTTGTCGCGCCACTTCCGCGTCGGCGGCAGCGCGCACCTCACCGGCCTGGGCTTCGGCGACCACCAGGAAGTGCTCCGCCTGGTCGAGGTCGTTCGCCGCCGCGGCTCGTAGGCCTGCGGCGTCGGCTTCAGCGGCCGCCCGGAGTGCACCTGCCTGGGTCGCCGCCTCCGCCAACAGGACGGCAGTCTCCTCCCGCTCATGTTCGGCGGACGCACGTATCCGGGCAGCCTCGGATGTCGCGTCGGCGCGCAGTTCGTCGGCGTGCTTCTCCGCCTCGACGAGGAAGATTTCGGCCTGCTCCAGATCGTGGTCGGCCGCTTCCCGGGCCCGCTGAACTTCAGCGGCGGCCGCTTCCCGCAGTCGCGTCACCTGGCTGCCGGCCTCGGCCAGCAAGCTGGTAGCGCGTCGCAGCGTCCGCCTCCCCTCGGGTCCAGCCTCGTCGACGCGATCGCCTCCCGGTTCCTGGCCACCCGGTGCCTGCCGACTCATGCCGGTATCGGTAGTCGCCAGCAACTCCGCTCTCGCCTCGGCCATCAGCGTCGCGGCCTGCTCGCGGTCGTCCTCGGCAGCCTGGCGGATGCGGGCGGCATCAGCTTCAGCCGCGGACCGCACCTCCGCCGCCCTGGCCTCCGCGTCGAGCACGGCCGCCGCGACCTGCTGACGATCGTTGCCGGCGGCCTCTCGTAGAGCCGCCAGCTCGGCTTCCGACGTGGCCCACAGCTGGGCGGCCCTGGCCTCGGCATCACGGAGGAACTCCCTGCCGCGATGGCGCTGCCGCTCGGAAGCCGAATTGGCGTCATCGAGAAGCTCGGCTGCCTGCTCCCGGTCCCGGACGGCCTCCTCCCGTACCTGGATTGCATCCGCTCCGGCTGTTTCCCGAATTCGGGCCGCCTCGGCCTCGGCCGCCGCCCGCCAGTTCCCGATCTCTCCCTCGGCGTCAGCTCGGAGGGCGGCAGCGGCCTGGCGGTCGCGTTCGGCTGTTTCCCGAATTCGGGCCGCCGCGGCCACGGCCGCCGCCCGCCAGTTCCCGATCTCCCCCTCGGCGTCAGCTCGGAGGGCGGCAGCGGCCTGGCGGTCGCGTTCGGCCGCTTCCCGGATCTGGACGGTCTCGGCCTCGGCCGCCGCCCGCAGTTCCTCCACTCGCTTCTCGGCGTCGGCGACGGCGGTCGCGGCCAGGCGACGGTGCCGATCGGTCGCTGTCTCGGTGGCCGCGTGCAGGGCGGCGGCGTGTTCCCGCTCTCGTTGGGCCGCTTCACGAACCACCCTTGCCTCGGCTTCGGCCGCCGTCCGGAGCGCGGCTGCCTCGGCCTCGGCCGTGGTCCGAATCGCGATTGCCTCGGCCTCAGCCTGGGACGCGATCGCCTCGGCTGAGGCCACGACATGGACACCGCCCTCTTCCGGCCCGTCCTCGTCGCCCCGATTCGGGACGTTCGGCAGCGGATCGCGCCGCCCGTATTCCGGGGTCGGGAGCCTCATACCCTGACGACGCCGGGCTCGACGGCCGCCCGGTTCCAAGTCGTCGAGGAATAACGACGAGGATCCCGCGCCTTCTGGCCTCCCCGGTGGAGTGGGCCCATCAGCGTCGTCGTTCTCGGGAGCCTCGGCCACGCCCTCCCGGGTAACGGCGGGAAGGTCCAGGTCGAGCCAGCCCTCGACAGTCGGAAGCAAGGGAAGCCTGTCCTCGCCTTCGGCGGTCACCGACGATGAGCCGTCGCTGTCGAGGTCGAACCAGCTTTCGGCGGCGGGGAATATCGAGGCCGGGTCGCGGGGCGCCTGCCATATCTCGGAAGACGACCCACCGGCGCGCGACTCCGGACCCGAATCGGACGCCGGCTGCCGGGTGCGTCGGGATCTCCTACTCACTCGGCGCCCGCGCCGCGAGATCGCCCAGGTGGCGGAGCTTGATGGAGTTCGGTTGATCGGCTATCGGGTCCACGCTCACTCGACCTTTCGACGACCCTGACCCGACCGGCGCGATCGAATCATCGCAGGACACATCTGGTGCTCTTGGAGAGCCCCATCGTACGACGGTTGACGTCGTCGATCTTCGATGGGGGCACCCGCGGACAGTGAGTGATTCGTGCGACGGAGCCCTGAGCGCACCGTTAGGGTGAGCGCGACGTTGTCCGACCCGGAGGGACGTCATGCTCTATGCCTTTGGCTTCGAACGGGTCGCCGTGGTGATGAGCGATCTGTACTTCGTGAACCCCGACCCCGAGGAGGGCCAGGAGGGCCCTGAGCGCGGGGTTCGTCTCGAGGTGCGTTTCCTCCAGCGGGGTGAGCTGAAGGGGTCCATTTACTCGGCTCAACCCATCGCCGTGGACCGCCCGATCTGGAGGGCCGATCTCCTGGAATCACTGTCCAGTGCGCCGGGGAGCCTCGATCGGGCCCACCACCACCCCAGATTCACGGGGTGGGAGCCCGGTCGGCGCAAATTCGTCGCCGACCTGTCCGCCCGTCCCCTCGAATGGGTCGGACAACGCCTGTCCGACCTCGACCGCCTTCTCGTCGAGGCCGATGTCGCTCCCCAGGAGATCGGCGCCGGTGACACCGCCGCAGTCCGAGCGGCCGTCCCCGAGATCATCGGCGCCGCCCAGCGGCTGCTCGACGGGGTCAAGGCGGGGGAGCTCGGCCGTCCCGACGGCGACCGGGAGCTCGTCGCCGCTCGCATCGGCTGGCTCTGACATGAACCCATCGGCCGATCTGCGTCCACCCACCGACGACGGGAGCCAGCCATGTCCGGCAAGCACATGAACGTTCTGCGAGCGGGCCGCCGCAATGGGAAGGGCGCGGGCGGTGTCCGGCCCATCATGTTGGCCATTGCCGGCGACAGCGGCACCGGCAAGACCACCATCACCGCCGGGCTGGTGGAGGCGCTCGGTCGCGACCGCATCACCTCGGTGGGTGCCGACGACTACCACCGCTACGACCGTGAGGAGCGCAAGTCGCTGCCTTTCACGCCCCTTCACCCCGACTGCAACTACATCGACATCATGGAACAGCACCTCCAACATCTCGCCCTCGGCGAGCCGATCCTGAAGCCGGTGTACGACCACAACACGGGTGAGCTTGGGCGCCCCGAGTACGTCGAGCCCAGCGAGTTCGTGATCGTCGAGGGACTACTCCCCCTCCACACCGACCTGTCGCGTGCCTGCTTCGACGTCACCGTCTTCCTCGACCCACCGGAGCAGATTCGCGTCGCCTGGAAGCTGGCGCGCGACACCGCCAAGCGGGGTTACACGGAGGAGCAGGTGCGCGCCGACCTGGAGAAGCGTGAGCCCGAGTCGGCCGAGTTCATCCGCCCGCAGCGCGCCTACGCCGACATCGTGGTGCGTTTCGCTCCGATCGAGGAACGAGGTGAGACGCCCGACGACCCACTCAGCGCCACGCTCCTGCTTCGCCCGACCATCAGCCACCCCGAGTTGCACAAGATCCTGGGCGAAGACTGCCAGGAGGCCATGCACCTCAAACTCAGCCGGGATGTCGACGGCAAGCCCGTCGACTCGGTCCACATCCACTCCTACGCCGACCCGAAGGTGACGAAGAAGGTCGAGCAGGCGGTGTGGGAGGAGCTGGGCGTCGACTCGCAGGTCCCCGAGTCGCTGGGCAAGCTCGACTCGGACGCTCGCGACGAGCCACTGGCCCTGACCCAGCTGCTCCTGTTGTATCACCTGATCCAGGCAAGAGAGGCCCTCACCAGGACCGAATCCACCTCGGGCGGTTCGGCCGACCAGGTGTGACGGTGGCTATGACAGCGTCATTCGGCTAGCCTCTGCGAGCTTCGCAGTCGGTTACCCAGCGGCGACAAGGTGCCTCACGCGTGAGTCCGGACCCTACGAATCCACAGCGAAGCATCGCTACGGGCCCCGACGGCGACGTAGCGTCAGCCCACCACGAATGGGCGCTGCAAGCCGACGCCGCCCGCATCGCCGGGTGCTCGGCCAGCGCGATCCGCAAATGGCGTCGTGAGGGCGTAATCGAGGACCGGCGGACCACGACCACCGGCGGTCTGGAACGGGTCGAGGTCCGGCTCGCAGACGTCATGGATCGGGCCGGTCGGGAGCCGAGCCGCCCCGTCGCCACCGAGGAGATTCGCCAGGTGGTCGCGGCTCACCCGGGAACAGTGGTGATCCCCCTCTCCGACTTGCAGGCCATGATCCTCAGTCTCGCCGAGGCAGAGCGACGGACACGTGAAGCGTCGAGCCAGATGACCGAGATCGACACCGGCACACAGCAGCTGGCAACCTCACTCGCCAACACCGAGGCTGACCTCCTCGCCGCCACGTCCGAGGTCGAACGGCTCCGACGCCGGGTCCGGGAGCTCGAAGTGGCCGCGGCCAGTGGATCCCATCGAGCGGGTGCCGGCCTGGAGAACGAGCGGCTTCGCGAGCAGGTCACGAAACTCGAGGCGCGCATGGCTGAGGCGCGGAGCGAGGTCGACGGCCAGCGGCGACGCATTCGCGAGCTGGAGGCCCGCAAGGCTTCGCCCTCCCAGGCGACCGCGGCCAAGACCGAGCACGATCGTCGGCGGGAGCAACACAGGGCGCTCGAACATCGCCTGACGTCGGCGCACGAGGAGCTCGAAGGTCACCGTCGGCGAATCCGGGACCTCGAGGCACGTCTGGCGGCCCCCTCCGACAGTGAGATTGCCACCGACGCCGAGAACGAGCGCCTCTACAAGCAGATGGCGCGGCTCGAGGCGCGCCTGGCCGACTCCGGGAATGAGGTCGTGGCCCTCCGCCGTCGCCTCCTCGAGTTGGAGTCGATCCCGACCGGCCCATCGGAGAGTGAGTCGACCGTGGAGGCCGAGAATGCAGGGCTCCGGGAAGAGAACGCCGGCCTCCGGGAAGAAGGCGCCGGCCTCCGGGAAGAAGGCGCCGGCCTCCGGGAAGAAGGCGCCGGCCTCCGGGAGGAGGTGGCGATGTCCGACACTCGCCTGGCCAGGGCGAGGAGTGAGCTCGACGGCCAGCGGCGGCGTATCCGGGAACTGGAGTCGAGCCTCCTCGATCGGGCCTCCGAGGTCAGTGTGCCGGCTCCTCGGCAGCCCCTCGACGGTCCCTACGACGCCGAGCAGGAGCTTGCCATGTCGTCGGCGCTCTCAGGTCACCCGAGCGGCTCGGAGCAGGCCGCCATGGCATCGCCTGTCACGCCAGCCGTTCGCCGCATCGAGGAACACAACATCGAGCCCGTCGGCCTGCCTCCTGCGGAGGAACCTGACCTCGACGCGACCGCAGACAGGCTACGTATCCTGTACCACCGGTTGCACGGCCGTCCCAGGCGTGACGCCCCCACCCCGGACGAGCAACGGCAGTGGATCGCCGACCTGGCTGCCTACGACGAGGCTCTCGTCGTCGCGTGTATCGAGTTCGGCGTACCGACGAGCTTCGAACCCGGCCACCGGCTCCCGGCGGCGGTGCGGGTCGCACTCACGCGTGCACTCCGCGAGATCGGCCTCGACGTCGCCAGCTGACTGAGGTGTTGCTACCGGGGCTCGGCCCTTACGGGCACAGAGGCCCATTAGAAACGGCCCGTCGGGGGCAGGGTCGAGGTGGTCGAGGGCGGGGTCGGGGACAACCGCATCTCCGCCCGACCGCCAAGCTCCGACAAAGGGTCAGGCGCCGATCTCGGCCAGTACCTTCGTGGCGTGGCCGTCGGCGCGCACGTTGTACCAGGCCCGCTGTACCGCACCCTGACCGTCGATCAGGAAGGTGGACCGGATCACCCCGATCACGATCCGCCCGTAAAGCGATTTCTCGCCCCAGGCCCCGTACGCCGTCATCACCGAGTGGCCGGGATCGGACAGGAGGGGAAAGTGGAGACCGAACTTCTCCCGGAAGCGGACGTGGCTGGCGGCATCGTCGGGCGAGATACCGAGGACGGGGACGTCGGCCCGGTCGAAAGCCGCCATGTTGTCGCCGAACTGGCAGGCCTCCTTGGTACAACCGGGCGTGTCGTCGGCCGGGTAGAAGTACACGACGACCCGACGCCCGGCGAAGTCGGCGAGGGAGACCTGGTTGGCATCCTGGTCGGGCAGGGTGAAAGCGGGCGCAGGGAGGCCCTGCGTGAGTCGGGCCATCGTGATCCTCCGGGGGTCCTGTCAGCCGGACCATACCCTCGCGGGTGGTGGTGCCCGTGCCCCTGGTCCGGTTCGCCGCCGTCCCCCGATGCTACGGTCGCGCCAGGTTTCGCGATGGGCGCCCGCCCGTTCACGAAGCCCCCCTGCTCACATGAGACGACTCCTCGCGACACTGTCGGTGGTGGCCCTGATCGCCGTTGGCTGCGGCGGCGGCGGGAGCACCAAGCCGCCCGTGGCACTGGCCGGCGAGACCAACAACCACGGGACCAAGACAGCCAAGGACGGCCTCGGGGTCGAGGCCGACGACTACTACTTCAACCCGACCTTCATCACCGCCACCGCCGGTCAGAAGTTCACCGTCGAGCTCAAGAACGAGGGCACGGCCCGCCACACCTTCACCAGCCCTACCGCCGGTGTCGACCTCGAACTGCCACCCGGTGCCTCCCGCACGGTGACGCTCACCGCCCCGGCCACGGGCTCGGTCGAGTTCCATTGCCGATTCCACCAGAGCCAGGGGATGCAGGGCGCCGTCTACGTGAAGTGAGTTGGCCCCACGCGGTACCTGGGTGCGGGAGCCATTAGGTTTACGCCGTGCCCCGCATCGACATCGAGCTCACCAGCACCCAGCCCGAAGGTACCTGGACGTGGCGCGCCGCCGGCGCCCGCCAGCCCAAGGGCGTGCTCGACGGTGCGCTGCTCGACAGCGGTGCCCAGGTGGGCGACATCGTGCGCGCCGAATGCGATATCGACCTCGACGGCACCCGGGTGATGTCGGTACTCGCAGCGCGGAACAAGCGGAGCGAACCCGACCGCCTCGACATCAAGGGCTCCGGTTCAGACACGCCTCTCATCACCCAGGACGGCGGCGCCCCCGATCTCAGGGGCGAGCGCCCCGGTCGCGAAGGGCGCTCCGGTCGCGATCGCGATAGCGGGTCCCGCTCGGGTGGTGGGCCAGGCGGCCGACCTGGAGGCGGACAGGGTGGACGAGGACCCGGAGCCGCATTTCCTGCCGGGGGCCGCCCCGGGGGTCCCCCCAGCAAGCCGGCGGGTGGAACGCGCAGTCCGGGCGGGCGGTCGCAGGGCGATCGAGGACCCCGGTCGGGCGGCCCGGGAGCGGGCGAACGCGGATCGCGGCCCGGCCCCCGCGGCAACGACGGTCGGCGCGAGGACGACGGCCGGCGCGGAGAGAGGCCGGCCCGTGAACAGCCCGACCGCCCCAGGCGCGGTCGGCCGGAACCGTCCGAACCGGTGGCGGCCGCACGACCTCGACCCAAGCGGCTCCAGCCCGGTCGGGTCCACCGCGAAGCCGTCTTGGCCGAGCTTCCGCCCGAGCAACGCCCCGTGGCCGAGAAGGTCCTCCGGGGGGGTATCCCATCGGTCCGCCAAGCCGTGGAAGATCAGAATGCCGCAGCCCGCAGCACCGGGGCTCCCGAGGTGCGGGCCGACGCCCTGGTGGCCATGGCCGAGAGCCTGTTGCCCCGTCTACGGGCGGCCGAGTGGCGGGATCGGGCCGAGGCAGCGTCGGCCGGCGTGAACGAGATCGGCCTGCGCGACCTGCGAGCCGTCGTGGCCGGGTCCGACGCCGCCGGACGCGACGACGAGAGCCGGGCCTTGGTCGTGAGCCTGCGCGAAGCCCTCGAACGGCGCAGCGCCCAGGAGCGCGACACCTGGGTGGCCGAGATCCGTAGCTCGCTCGTCGACGGCCGGGTGGTGCGGGCCCTCCGGGTGAGCGGTCGACCGCCCGACCCGGGGGCCCGCTTCCCCACCGACCTCGCCGAACAGCTCAGCGCCGCGGCGGGGGCGGCGATGACGGCCGACACCATCGCCGACCGATGGGCGGCCCTGCTCGACGCCGTCGTCGCGTCGCCGGTACGCCGTACCGTCCAGCCCCAGGGGGTCCCGGCGGAACGCGCCGAGGATCTGGAGCGAGCCCTCCGCCTGGCCGCACCCCGGGTGCCGGCCCTGGCCGCCATGCTCGGGCCCCCCAGGCCACCACGACCGATCGCTCCGGGCACGGCCCCGGGGCGGCCTGCCGGGTCCCGGCCCCCACGCCGGGGCACAGCAGGCGGCGGCGGACGCCGACCGCGTCCTGCCGAATCGCCGGTGGCCGTTCCCGCCCCCGAGACCGCGGAGACGCCGGTGCCCGAGGCCGCCGTTGCCGACGCCGCCGTCGCCAACCCCGTTGAGGCTCCTGGCGCCGAAACCCCGGCGCCTGTTCCCGTCCCCGAGACCGTCAATGCTCCGACGGCTGGACTCGAGCCGGAGATCGCGGCAGCGCCGGTGGCCGAGCCGTCCGATCCGGACACCCCCGTCGCATCGGTGCCCGTCGAGGAGCCTCAACCTGGCGAGGCGACGCCCTCAGGCGATGACGGGGACGATGCCGTGCTGGTGGAGGAACTCAGCTAGGCCGTCGGCCAGTCGCCGGTGAGCCACCTCGTCGAGGGGCACCCACTCGGCCTCGACGGCGTCGTCGCCGGCTTGCGGGTTGGCCGGTTCGAGGATCGTCACCCCGAAGTCCAGGATCACGTAGTGGTGCTCGGGCCCCATCCGCTCGACCCACCCGATCAGCCCGTCGCAGACCCCTTCGAGGGCCGTCTCCTCGGTGAGCTCCCGCAGGACGGCCTCGGCCAGGGTCTCGCCCGCCTCGACCCGGCCTCCCGGCACCGACCAGGCGCCTGCGGCAGGGCCGTGGCCCCGGCGGACCAGGAGCAGCCGCTCCTCGGTCACGGCGATGGCTCCGACGCAGACCTCGGGCCTCATGCCGCCGGTGGCCCCGCCTGCGTCGTCTCCGTCGCGCCCGTTGCCTCCTCGGCCAGGGAGTGGTGCATGATCAGCTTGCGGGCCGTGAACCCCGACTCCTCAAAGAAGTTCTTCGTCTGGCGGTGACCGGGCAGCGCCATGGCGTCCATGCCGAAGCAGCCGTGGTCCACCGACCACGACACCAGGTCGGTCATCATCGTCTCCCCCAGGCCGATCCCCCGGCCCTCGGACTCGACGAAGATGTCGTCGATCACGCCGAGACGTGAGCCGTCGGCCAGGTGTTCGACCCGCACGACCGCGTAGCCGACGACGACGCCGTCGAGGGTACCGGCAACCACGAGGGCATCGGGGTCGTCGAGCAGGGCATCGAGGCCTGCTTCGATGGGCTCGGTCCTCGCTTCGGCCGCCCGCCACACCTCACCCCCCCGGGTCGGCGTGAGCTCGGCGATGGCTGCCCGGGTCAGTTCGGCCAGCCGGGGAACGTCGTCGCTGACCGCCGGCCGGGCCGCCTCCATCAAACCGGGGATCTCATGGGCCGCTGAGCTGGGCGGCCTTGAGGAGAACGGTCTTGCGGTTGCGGCCGGCCACCTCGTAGAGCCGCACCGCCTCGAGCTCCTCGGGCGAGAGGCCGGGCAGGCGCTGAACCACCTGGGAGGCCGACAGGGTGTCGTAGCCGGGGATGGCCAGCTGGGCCGGATCGAGCCCCACAGGAGCCGAGCCGGCCGACGGCGAGGCAACGGGAGCGTCCGTGGTGGCCACACTGGCCGTGTCGGGCGCGGCGGGCGGGTCGGGCACAAGTCCGAGACCGGCCATCACGTTGTCGGCCTGTTCGGCCACCCGGCGCATGATGTCGCCGCTCTGGCGCGACCCCTGGTCGACCGCCAGCCGACCCACGACGCGGGCGGCGTCGAGCCGGGCCCCCATCTGGCGGCGACCGCGCTCCACCCAATTCGGGAGGCTTTCCAGAACGGTGAGGGCGAGCCCGATCGGTGCGTAGACCGCCAGGTCGACGAGGCGATCGCCGGATCCAGGCTCGCTCACACGCAGTCCCGGCAGAACATGCGGTCGGGGTCGGCGAGCTGGCTGGGGTGCTTCACGAGAAAGCACGATGCGCAGACGAACTCCTCCGGGCGCTTGATGGGAACCCGGGTCGACCCCTCGGCCCGTTCCTCGGGATCGGGGGTCTCCTCGTCCTCATCCGGTTCGGGCTCGGCTACCACCAGACGATCCTTCAGGATCACGTCGAGGCCCGCCTCCACATCGTCAGGGTCGAGGTCGTCCTCCTCGTCGTCGTCGTCGTCGTCGCTGGACACCACGACGGCGGCGGGCTCACCCGTGCCGTCGACGGTCTGGTCGGCCAGGGGGACGGCCGCGTTCAGGGCGTCGTCGACGACCGGTGCGACGAGGACATCGTCGGCCAACGGGTCGGTCAGGCCGTCGTCGACGAGGACATCGGCGACGAGCGGGTCGTCATCGTCGACGAGGACATCGTCGTCTTCATCAAGGTCTTCGAGGTCGTCGTCGTCGAGGTCGACGGGTGCCTCGAGGCCCCCCAAATCTGGATCTTCTTGGTCAGCCATGTTGCCGCGTCCTTGCCGTGGCGTTCGGGGGCGGGAGCATAGACGACTTGTACGCGCTCGACGTTCGCCACTCGTCCGGAGCGGCGTCGCCGTGTGTGACAGGACTCAGGGGACCGTTGGTGCCGCTCGTTGGCCCACCCTCGGCGACCACACTCCGTGACCGCCAAGCCGGGTTATTAGAACGTTCTCTACTTGGTCCCCCGAATCCCATACTGCCCTTCGACCACCCCCTCAGCGGCGGGTTCGCTTGGATCCGACGCTGAGGCCCACGACCGGCGGTTGGGGCGTCGGGGACGCCGCTAACCATGTCCACTCAGAGCCGGGCTGTCAAGCGGAACCAGGCCTCCGCGTACCCCGTCTGACCAGCCACTTTACGCGTTGCCGCTGGTCAGGGACATTGGGAATGCAACCCTATTTCATCGGTTGAGGGTTCACTCTCCGAAGTCGTCACCACCTCCGGGGCTACGCCCGGGCCGGCAGGCCCGGAGCGCGCTCGGCGGCGCGCCTCCGAGCGACGTTCGCCGTCCAGGCGCTCGAGCCCGGTGGAGCCGTGGTCGACGAAGCTCATCATGGCTGCGACCAGGGGGTGTCCGGCCTCCTCGGCGATGAGCCGGTGCATCTGCTGGGCCACCTGGCGGTACGAAGGATGCCCGGCCGACCCGCTGCGCAGCTCGATGAGGTGCAGGGCCTCGCGGGCGTTCATGTCCATCGAGTAGCGCACGTTGAAGGCCAGGGACACGGCATAGGGCGCCTGAGCCGGGAACCGTGGGAGGAGGGCGTCATGGAGGGCGGCAGAACGCTCCATGGCATCGCTGAAGGCGGGGCCGGCGCCGGCGTCGATCACGTCGGGCGGCAGGACGAAGCCGTGCCGGGGGGACAGGGCCTGCCACTGGATAGTGAGCATCCGGTGACGCTGAAGGTCTCGGAACGCCCCGTAGTCGGATATCACGTCGAAGCGGTACGACACCCGCTCGAGGCCCCGTCCCGGCTTGTGGCGGCGGTTGCGGCGCTCCCCGACGTAGGCGTCGACGATTCGCCTGCGCTCCCCGGCCGACAGCGTCCTCACCCGAGCCAGGATCTGGTCCTCGGGCAGCTGGAGGTGGGGGTAGACCATGGCGGCCAGCAGCTTGTCCTCGGCCCCGGGGTCGAAATCGACCAGGGTGACCGTGGGCCGGGGCTCGGCCTCGATGCCCGCGAACAACGCCTCCGCGGCCCGGGCCGTGGCATCGCTGGTGGCGGCCAGGTGGGCCGACCACTCTCCGCCCCGCTCGGGACGGTCGACCCTCGTGAGGAACGACGGGATCACCTTACGCAGCTCGCCCAGGATCAGCGCCGCGTAGTTGCGGGCCTCGGGAAGGGGATGGGCTCGCATGCGCAGCAGTAGCGCCTCGTAGCCCTGGCCGGTGCCGTAAACTCCGACGTTGGACAGCGACGCCGCCGGCAGCAGGCCCCGGAGGCTGTCGAAGGCCTTGGCCCGGATCGACTGGCGGTACACGAAGTCGGAGTCGGCCGGGTCCTTGGGGTGCAGGCGTCGGAAGTGCTCCGACATGGTGGGCACGAGCTCGGCGTAGGTCTCGAAGAGGCGGTCGAGGTCGGCTACGTAGCGGATGCCCAGGGGCGACGCCAACACGGCCGGGTCCCGGTGGTAGCGGTACCGGCCTCCCAGGCGGCTGTCGTAGGCCACGTAGCGGGTCGACTGCTCGAGATAGGCCATGAGGCGGCCCCACTCGAGCACCTTGGTGAGCAGGTTCGACGCCTGCTCGCAGGCCAGGTGGACCCCGCCCAGCTGGGCCACCGAGTCGTCGCCGTAATCGAAGAACACCTTGTCGTAGAGCGCCTCGGCCCGGCGCAGCCCGATGGTGGCGTCGATCGAGACGTCGCCAGTGGTGTCGAGGTCGCCCACGAACTCGTCGAGAAAGAGGCGCCGAAGGCTCTTGGGCGACCGGGAGTAGCGGGCGAACAGGGCCCCTTTCACCACTTCGGGCAGGTTGACGAGGGCGAAGACAGGCCCGTCGAGGTTGGTGAAGTACCGGCGCAGTAGGTCGGCCTCCGCGTCCGACCACTGCTCAGCGACGTATGGATGCACGGCCGGGAGACTAGGGGGCCGGGTCGAACGCGGCGCGGACCTCACCCAGGGCGCCGGGCCTGAGCCAGAGATCGACGACGGTCATAGCCATGGCCTTGGCCCCGTCGAGCACGGCCCGGTCCCCCTCCGGTCCGCCCGCCCACCGGGCGAAATCGGCCGAATGCAGCGAGACCTCGGGAGGCGACACGGCCACCATGGGGTGGATCGACGGGACCAGGTAGCTGACGTTTCCCATGTCGGTGCTGGCCGTCACCCGGCGCCCGGGGCCGGGATCGGCGACCGGGCGGCCCAGAACGGCACTGTTGCGCCGGTACAGGTCGACGAGGGGCCCGTTCGAGCGCAGGTCGCTGTACTCGGGCGCCGTCAGCTCCCATTCCATCGAGCAACCGGCCGCGGAGGCGCCCGCCTCCAGGCAGGCCAGAACCCGCTCCTTGAGGGGCTGGAGGCTGGCCAGGGTGGCCGACCGGACGTACCACTCGGCCACGGCGCGGTCGGGGACGATGTTGGGCTTCTCCCCCGCCTCGAGGAACACCCCGTGCACCCGCTCCGAGGCGCCCATGTGCTGGCGCAGGGCGGCGACGGCGTTGTAGCCCAGGACGGCGGCATCCAGGGCGTTGCGGCCCCGCTCGGGGAAGGCGGCGGCATGTGCCCCCCGGCCCCCGTACGTGACCTTGAAGCTGGCGATGGCGATGGCTTCGGGCTCGGTGAGGTCGAGGCCGGCGGGATGCACCATCATCGCCGCCCCCACGCCTTCGAAGGCCCCTCGATCGCCCATGAGGACCTTGCCGCCGCCGCCCTCCTCGGCCGGGGTGCCCAGCACGACCAGGCGGCCACCAGCCTGGGCCGCCACCGTAGAAGCGGCGATCCCGGCCCCGAGCCCGGCCGCGGCGATGATGTTGTGGCCGCAGGCGTGGCCGATGCGAGGAAGGGCGTCGTACTCGCACAGGACGGCCACCGCCGGGACCTCGCCGTGGGCCCGACCAGCCTCGGCGGCCACGGCGGTCGGTAAGCCGAACGCACCCCGCTCGACCGTCAGGCCGGCGTCGTCGAGCGTCGTCGCCACCAACTCGGCAGCCTGGTGCTCCTCGAAGAGCAACTCGGGCCGCGCGTGCACCTGGTGGGAGACCTCGAGCAGCAGGTCAGCCCGCCGGTCGACCTCGTCGATCACCCGGGCCTTGGCGGACTCCACGTCGAGGTCGGCCACGAGCCGAGCCTACCGGGGTAGCTCGGCTCGCTCATTTGCCGCGGGGTATCGGGCTCAGGAGCCCTTGAACTTGTCGGCGATCTTGTCCACGGCGTCCTTCACCGAGCCGGTGGCCTTGTCGACCTTGCCCTCGCGCTTCAGGTCGTCGTTGTCGGTGAGGTCCCCGGCCGCTTCTTTGACGCGACCCTTGGTCTCGTCGATCTCTCCACCCATGAAAGCTCCTTCGTCGGTGATTGTCTCCGGTGATCCTTCCCCACACCCGCCTTATCCAACCTCGCGTGACGCCCCGTTGCTACAGTCACCCGACTGCTCGACACAGTTGCGGACGTTGGTGAACAGGAGGACATGAACAGTCGCAAGCTCGGTGCCGAGTTCCTCGGCACGTTCTGGTTGGTACTCGGGGGCTGCGGGGCAGCGGTGCTGGCGGCCAAGTTCATGCCGGGCACGAACCAGGGGATCGGCCTGGTCGGGGTGAGCTTCGCCTTCGGCCTCACCGTGCTCACCGGGGCCTACGCCTTTGGCCACATCTCCGGCGGCCATTTCAACCCCGCCATCACGCTGGGCCTCGTCGTCGGCCGGCGTTTCGAGGTGCGCGACGCCGCCGGCTACATCGTCGCCCAGCTCCTCGGCGCCCTGGGGGCCGCCGGCGTGCTGGCGGTGATCGCCTCCGGGGTGAAGGGCTTCTCCATCACCGGCTCCGGATTTGCCGCCAACGGGTACGGCGCCCAGTCCCCAGGCGGCTACAGCCTCCTGGCCTGTGCCGTGTGCGAGATCGTGATGACGGCCATCTTCCTGGTCGTGATCATGGGCGCCACCCGCAAGGGCGCCCCGAACGGCACCGCTCCGGTGGCCATCGGCCTGGCCCTCACCCTGATCCACCTCATCTCGATCCCGGTCACCAACACCTCGGTCAACCCGGCCCGGTCCACCTCGCAGGCGATCTTCGCCCGAGGCGACTACGTGCCCCAGCTCTGGCTGTTCTGGGTGGCGCCCATCGCCGGCGCCGTGCTCGGCGCCCTCATCTATCGGGTCGTCTTCGGCACCCCCGAAGAAGACCTCGAGCGCCCGGTGAGCGGCGACCCCTACGCCGCCGTCAGCTAACGGGAGCGTGCTCGACTCGAGTCGCACGGCTGGTCGCCCGCGCTCAGACAGGTAGCTATCCAGCCATCGGGATCGCGCGTGCGGCCAAAGAAGAATTGTCAGCCTCCCGTCATTTCATGGACCTCGTTGCCGGGCCCTATTGTGGAACCCACAGGCGAGTTGGCCATTGGCCTGGACGGTGGGACCACCGTCGGTCCAGGGCTGCACGTGATCGATCTGGCAATCGGCAGCCGGCAGGTCGCAATACGGGTGGCAACACTCACGATCCCGTAGCAGCACCGCCCTGCGAGTCCCACCTCTGAACAATCGTTGCTCCACGCCCACGTCGATGACCCGGCGGGGCCCGTCGAACACCACCCGTTCGATCCAGGCGTCGTCGAGCCAGGGCTTGAGGCTGCCGGGGCTGACCACGGTGCCGTCGGCCAGCTCGCACAGCAGGCCGGCGAAGGTCTCGTAGCCGACGAACACGCTCAGCAGCGGCTCCGGTCGCCGGGAGCCCGGTGCGGTACTCGCCGAGCGCGTCGCCATCTCCACCAGCGCATCCCATCGCCGCTGGGCGGGGGTCCGGGCCAGGTCGCTCGCCCGCACACCGTCACCCACGCGTGCTTTGGCCTCGGCCCAGTCCGCCTCGAAGAAATGGGTCTCCAGGCGCTTGAGCTCGTTGGCCACCATCGAGCCACTGACGGGATCGCCCACCCCGTCGGCGAACCACATGCCCTCGAAGCCCTTGGACAGGTGCAGGCGCCGTCCGTCGCGCTGGCGCCGGGCGTGGTCCTCGCCGCCGTCGGGATCGGCCCGCAGGGCCCAGTAGCGAACCACCTGGGCGAAGACGTGGAAGCGCAGCCGCATGGCCTCGTCGACGAGCATCGCCTCGTCGCGGGCCAAGGCCTCTTGGGTGCCCGGGGTGCGCACCCGTTCCACCCAGCCCACCTGCGCCTCGCCGATGTCGCCGGCCAGCCACGCCGACTCGGTGATGGGCAGGTGGCGGAGAGCCCGGCCCAGGCGCACCCGGCGCCGGGCCGTGGGCAGGGGCATGCGACAGCTCGTGGCCAGCCACGACGCCGCCGAGCGGGCCCCGTCGGGCTCCCACGCCCTCGACGCGTCGAAGGCCGCGGTGGCCCGCGTCGTGGCGGCAGTCACCCGTTCCAGTTGACGCTCAAGGCCGACCATGGCCTCGCCATCGGCGAAGGCGATGGGATCGGCTTGGATCAACCTGTCGACGGCGGCGACGAAATCGTCCACCACTGCGGTTCCGACTGACATGTGCTGCACCCAACGACGTGGGCATGACCGGGGGGAGATCTGATCTCCTGATGCCCCCTAATATACGAACATGTATTCGCTACCGCAAGGACTGATCCACCAGGAGAGAACCGACTTCTTTCGGTTGCGATGTATGTAGACTACGACTGTGCGCAAGACCCACAGCCTCGTGCAGTTGGCGCTGGTTCTGATGAATGATCCCCTCGGCCGCCACTGGGGATACGGCCTGATGAAGAGCGCCGGAATCCGGAGCGGCGTTCTGTATCCGCTTCTGCAGCGGATGCTCGCTGAAGGCTGGGTGGAAGACGGCTGGGAGGATCCAGCCGAGATGGAGGGGCGGCGGCCACCGCGCCGCTACTACGAACTTACCGACAAGGGGCGCCAGGAGCTTGGCGCAATTATCGCTGACGCCCAAACTGATGTCCGTTTCACCCCACTGGTCTCGTGGGCGAAGGGGTTGAGATGAAGACGACACTCCTGGCGGCCTGGCTTCTTGGGCTTGCCGTCTTCGGCCTCGCGCCGGGTTTTCTGCTGCGCATGATTGTGCGGCTCTATCCAAGGGACCATCCCCGCCGTCGGGAGCTCGTTGCCGAGCTGTACGTGATCGAAAACGGGAAGCAACCGATCTACGTTGTCCAGCAGCTCGAGGTGGCGATCTCCGAGGGCATTCCGGCGAGGTGGCGGGGTCGGCGCCGAGAGCAAGCAACGACCCCGGGGATCGCTCGTCCGGGCCTGACGGGCTATCGCCTTGCCCAGGCGTGTTCCATTGTCGGGATCACCTATCGCCAACTCGACTACTGGGCCCGTACCGATCTCATCCGCCCCTCCATCGCCGACGCCCGGGGGAGTGGCACCCAGCGCCAGTACTCCTACCAGGACCTCGTGGAGCTGAGGGTCATCAAGAGCCTGCTCGATGCCGGCATGGCCCTGACGAAGGCCCGCCGGGCCATCGAGTACCTCCGTGATCACCTGGGTGCCGATATCGCCTCGGCCAGTCTCGTGCTCAACGGTGCCGATTCGGTGCTCCTGGCCCGCGACTCCGGGGAGCTCGTCGACCTCGTCCGCCAGGGCCAGGGCGTGTTCAGCATCATGGCGCTCGACGGCGTCAAGGCCGAGCTCGATGCGGCGATCACCGAGCTGCACTCCCCGATGTCGACACCTCCTGAGGCGGTGAGCTGGGACCGTTGACCCAGCCTCGGTGCAGGACGCTCCGCACACCCGTGGTACAAACGATGTCGCTCCAGGCCGTCACACCACCACGGTCAGGGCGTCCGGTTCGACCCGGACGGCCAGGCGTCGGCCCCGGCCGATCGACTGTCCGTCGGCCTCGACAGCGAGGTCGTCCTCGAGTTCGACCTGGACGGCGCTTGTCCGCTGCTCCTTGATCCCGGGGTGAGGCAGGTGCGCCCCGTGGTGGAGCCGGGACCGAACCGGGAGGAGCTGCGACGCCTTCAGGTGGACGTCGTAGGTGTCCAGGAGCCCGTCGCCGGGGTGCGCCCGCGGGCCCAGGTTCCAATTCCCGAGCCACTGGGCGTTCATGGCCACGAACGCACGGGTCCATAGGCGTGAGCGGGCCACGAGATGGGCGACGAAGAAGTGCAGGCGACCGTCGATGAGGACCTCTCCCAGGTCGACGGAGAACACGACGCCGCCGTCCGCCCGCAGCCGGGCCTCGCCGCCCGAGGTGCGTTTCGCCGAATCGCTCCCCCCGAGCGTCCGGAAGAGGTCGCCCCCGACCAGGCCCAGGGCCGGCGGTGGACGACGCTCTCGCCGGGCCGCCTCCACCACCTTGCGGGCTTCGGCGTCGGAGCCCACTACCACCCCGTCGCCCGGGAACGGCCCCGGAGCGCCGTAGGGCCCGCCCTTGGCGATGGGCACTACGTGCCGACGACCGACGAGATCGCCACCACGCCCCGGAACAGGCGGTCGGCGGCGTCGCGGGCCGCCTTGGCCGTGGCCGCCTCGTTGGCCACGTCGCCCAGCTGGCGGAGCAGGTCGATGAGCTGCTTCACGTTGCGGACGAAGTCGCCACCTGAGATCTCCTCGTCGGCGATCACCTCACCCAGGTCCTCGCCCGCCGCCCAGCCGTAGGCGGCGGCGAAGAACCCGGGATCGGGCTGTCGGGTCAGCGGGAGCCCGGCCTCGTCCTCGGCCTGGTTCAGCTCGTTGGCCAGCCGGGACAGATCGGACCAGCGGTGGCGTACCCGGGCCGAGGGGAACCACGGCTCGGGCCGAGGTCCCGACGACCGCGCCTCGAAGGTGAACGCCGATGCCAGGGCGGCACCGACGTGGCGTCGAGACCGTCGAACACGCCGGTGCGAAGGGCCTCCGCCACCAGGAGATCGCATTCGTGCCAGATGCGGGAGAGCTGGGAACCGGGCTCGGTGAGCGACCACCCGTCGACATACCCCCACTCCCCCAGAACCCGCAGGACGCGGTCGAACTGGCGGGCCAACGACTCGGTGCGGCCCTGGATACGACGTTCGAGCCGGCGCCGGTCCTTTTCGAGGCGGTCGGCTCGGTCGGCGTCGCGCAGGTGAGCCCGGGCGTCGGGGCAGCCGGCCACCGGATGAGCTTCGGCGGCCGCAGCGGCGTGGGCCAGGGCGCCGGCCTTGCCGCTTCGGGCCAGGCGGTAGGCCGGCCTGGTCGGCGGATCCGAGGCGGGCACCGCCTTGGCCAGCGACTCGGCCACCGCCCGCTGGAAGCCGGGGTTGCGGGGCGTGAACGGCGACGGCAGGTCGACCCGGCCGACGGGGCGTGGCGGCGCAGGAAAGTCACGGGGCGACAGGGCCAGGTGGCGGCGGTCGGCCGTGAGCGCACTTACCCGTACGTCGCCGCTGCGGCGCTGGCCCGTCGACAGGATTACGACCCGGCCGGCCGACTTGCCGCCCGTGAGGTGGACGACGTCGCCCGGTCGGAGGCGGCCCAGGGCGGCGCTGACTTCGGCTCGGGCCACCGCGGGGGCCGGTCCCATGTCGTCGAGGCGACGCAGGAGCCGGCGATAGTCGTCGACGTCGCCCAGCTCACAGGCCGCCGCCCCCCGCGCGACCTCGAGCTGGGTCACCGTCTTGGCTACCTGAGCCTCGAGGCGCACGACGTCGCGGTCGGCGCCGTACTGGGCGAAGGAGAGGTTGAGCAGGTGTCGGGCCGTGGCCGGCGGATAGCGGCGGACGAGGTTGGCGGCCATGTTGTACGTGGGGCGGAACGACGACGACAGGGCATAGCTGCGGGTGGAGGCCAGGCCTGCCACCTGTTCGAAGGGCACGAACGGCGACCACAGCACGGTGGCGTAGCCGACGGGGTCGATCCCCCGCCGTCCGGCCCGGCCGGTGATCTGGGTGTACTCACCGGGAGTGAGGAACTCGTGGCGCTCACCGGTGAACTTGGACAGCTTCTCGATCACCACCGAGCGCGCCGGCATGTTGATGCCCAGGGCCAGGGTCTCGGTTGCGAACACCACCTTGACCAGCCCGGCCGTGAAGCAGGCCTCCACCGCCTCCTTGAACGGAGGCACCATACCCGCGTGATGGGCGGCCAGGCCCGACTCGAGGCAAGCCAGCCATTTGCGGTAGCCGAGCACGTCGAGGTCGGTGGCCGAGAGGCTCTCGGACTTGGTCTCGGCGATGGCCCGGATGGCGATGCGCTCGTCGGGAGTGGTGAGGCGCAGGCCGTAGTCGAGGCACTGGCGGACGGCGTCGTCGCACGCCGCCCGGCTGAAGATGAAGAAGATGGCCGGCAACATGGACTCGGTGTGGAGGCGCTCGACGGCCTCGGCCCGGCGGGGCGTGTACAAGCGGCCCCGGGGCCGACCTCGATCGCGCGGTCCCCGGTCTTGGTGGTCGCGCCCACCCGAGACGGAGCGGGAATCGAGCCGGACGGCCTCAGGATTGGGCTTGCCCTCCACGAAGGTGGGCAGGAGGTGGAGCCCTTCGGCTTGACGGTCGCCGACCAGGTAGAGGTGGATCAGCTCGACCGGCCGCCGCTCCTCGATGACCGCCGCCGTCTCGCCCCGCACGGTGGCCACCCAGTCGGCAAACTCCTCGGCGTTGGACACGGTGGCCGACAGGCACACCAGGGTCACATCGGGCGGCAGGTGGATGATCACCTCTTCCCAGACCGGGCCCCGGTAGGCGTTCTGCAGGTAATGGACCTCGTCGAGCACGACGTAGCGCAGTCGGTCGAGGGCCGACGACCCGGCATAGATCATGTTGCGCAGGACCTCGGTGGTCATGACCACGACGGGCGCATCACCGTTCACGGCGTTGTCGCCCGTGAGCAGGCCGACCTGGGCGGCCCCGTGGCGGCGGAGGAGGTCGCCGTACTTCTGGTTGGACAGCGCCTTCAGGGGCGTCGTGTAGAAGGCCTTGCCACCCTCGGCCAGGGCCTTGGCCACGGCATACTCGGCCACAACCGTCTTGCCCGATCCGGTTGGCGCGGCCACCAGGACCGACGTCCCCGCATCGAGAGCGTCGAGGGCCTGCACCTGGAAAGGGTCGAGCGGGAAGCCGTAGGTGTCGGCGAAGTCGGCGCGCCTCAACGTTATCCCACTACTTCTTCAGGACCCGCCCCACCACGATGGCCCCCTCGTAGAAGATGTACATGGGAATGGCCATGGCGAACAGCGAATAGGGGTCCTGGCTGGGGGTGATGACGGCGGCCACGGTGACGATGATGACGATGGCCGGGCGTCGCCACTTGCGCAGTTTCTTGCTGGTGACCACCCCCGCCAACTCGAGGAATACGAGCAGGATGGGGAACTCGAAGGCGATGCCGAAGGCGAGGATCATCAAAGTGATGAGGCTCAGGTACTTCGACGGGGTGAACATTGGGTCGAGGTCGGTGCCCCCGACGCCGATCAGGAACTTGAGGGCGGGCTTGAAGGTGAGCATGGCCACCGCCGCCCCCATGAGGAACAGCACGATCGAGGCGACGATGAAGGGGACGGCGTAGCGCTTCTCCTTCTTGTGAAGCCCGGGCGTGATGAACCGCCAGAGCTGCCACAACACCACGGGCGAGGCAAGGGTCAGCCCGCCCCAGCCGGCGATCTTGAGCCGCGTGGCGAACCCCTCGAGGGGATCGGTGATGAGCAGGCGCTTCTTGTGGGTGATGTCGGTGTAGGGACCGATCAGCACCCTGAGGATCCGGTTGTAGAGGATGAAGGCGATGATCCCGCCCACGAGCAGGGCGGCGGCACAGATGATGAGGCGTCGCCGGAGCTCCGTGAGGTGCTCGATGAGCGACATGCGGGCGCTCTCGGGCTCGTTGACCTCCCGGTCGTCGGGGACGATGGCGATGGGAACCGCCTACGCCGTGGGCTGCCCGCCCGAAGAGGCGTCGGTCGGGTCGGCGGCCACCTCGGGCACAGCGGTGTCGGACGAACCGTTGGCCGACGACGGCGTCGGGGGCGGCGGGACCACGGGCGGTGGTGGCGGGTACTCGCTGGGCGGCGGCGGTGGCGGGCTGGGCGGCGTCGGCGGTGGCGGCGGTGGCGGCGGTGGCGGCGGGCTGGGGTCGACGTCGATGACGTCGCGGATCTCGCTCTGGACGTTCTGGGACCAGCGCCTGACCTCGGCCATGGCCTTGCCGATCTGGCGGCCGGCCTCGGGCAGTTTCGAGGGGCCGAGGACGATCAGGGCCACCACCAGGATCACGAGGATCTCGGGGGCACCCAGCGATGAGGGCACGGGAGGATCCTACCGGCGACGGGTCTTGTCGACGGATTCGCCCAAGTCCCCGACGTCCTGTCCCAGGCGCTTCAACTCGGCGTTCACCGATGCCCCCAGTTCGTCGACGTTGCGCTGGAGCTGGCGGGCCGCAGCCAGGACCCGGGCCAGGACCCGGACGACCGCGGCCACGCCGATCAGAGCCATCAACCCCAACATGATCCAGACGGCGGTCATCCTCCGATGCTATGCGCCTAGAGTCCGATAGTGCAGCCGCTGCGTCGACCGCCGATCGCATTCGCCCATCGAGGGGGCCGTGCCGACGCCCCGGAGAACACTCTTGAGGCATTTCATCTCGGTCTGCGCCTCGGTGCCAGTGGCCTGGAGAGCGACGTCTGGCTCACCGCCGACGGCGTCGCTGTCCTCGACCACGACGGGCGGGTCGGGAGTTGGCCGCGCCACCGTAGGGTCGCCGACCTCCAGCGGTCGGAGCTGCCCCCACACATCCCCAGCCTGGCCGAGCTCTACGCCGACTGCGGCACCGACTTCGAGCTGTCCCTCGACATCAAGGACCGTGACGCCGCCGAGGCGACCATGGCGGTAGCCGCGGCGGCGGGGGACGGAGCCGTCGGCAGGCTCTGGATGTGCCACACCGAGGTCGACGTGCTCGTGGGGTGGCGGGCGCTGTGGCCCACTGTGCATCTGGTCGACAGCACCCGCTTGAAACACATGGGTCACGGACCCGAGCGCCGGGCCGCCCAGCTGGCCGAGGCGGGCATCGACGCGGTGAACCTCCACCACTCCGATTGGTCGGCCGGGCTGACCACCCTGTTCCACCGTTTCAGGCGATTGGCCTTCGCGTGGGACGCCCAGCACGAGCGGGTGCTGAAAGACCTGCTGCGGATGGGCGTCGACGGCATCTACAGCGACCACGTCGACCGCCTGGTGGAGGCTGTGGGACCGGCGGGGTAGTCGGCTACAACAGGCCGATCGACGATATGGGCCATACCCGGATGAAGGCGCGACCCACCACCAGGCTCTCGGGGATGGTGTGGAAGAACCGGCTGTCCTTGGAGTTCGATCGGTTGTCGCCCATCACCCACAGGTGTCCGGGGGGCACCTTCTCGGGCCCGAACGACGAGGTCGAGGTTCCGGCGGGAAGGTATGGCTCCTTGAGCGGGTCGCCGTTGATGTACACCCGGCCGTCGCGACCCTCGACGGTGTCGTTGGGAAGCCCGATCACCCGCTTGATGAGGTCTTTGATGTCGGGGTTGTCCTCGCCCGGCGGGCTGCCGAAAACCACGATGTCGCCGCGCCGGACGTCGTGGAAGTCGTAGCTGAGCTTGTTCACCAGGACCCGGTCGCCGACCTTGAGCGTCGGCTCCATCGACGCCGACGGGATGTAGAAGGCCTGGAGCAGGAACGTCTTGACGACGAGGGCGACGATGAGGGCGCCGACCAGGATGACAACCCACTCGACCGCTCCACGCATGGCGGAGGGCTTGGACTTTCCTGTGGGCGCGGCAGGTGTCTCGGGAAGGCTTACCCGCTCGTCGACCATGGAGGCGAGGCTACCCGCCGGTAGCGCCCCAACAATCGGCAGGCAGCACTGGCCGCGACGTCGGCATCGCCGGTTACGACCTCCGCCGCCGGGCCCAGCCGTAGGAGGAGCCGTTCGAGCCAGGCCCGCTCGCTCACCGCCAGCGTCACCCGCAGACGCCCCTCGTCGGCCTCCTCGACCGCCTCGGTGGGGTACTGCTCCACGACCCAGCGGGCCGACGGCGCCAGCTCGAGGGAGACCCGCGGGTCGTCGGCACGGGCCCGGTAGACGGTGAGCTCGGGCTTGTCGGTGGGAGGGTCGAATCCACTCTCGAGGGTGACGGCGGTGCGGATGCGGTCGACCCGGAACAGGCGCTCGTCGTCGACGGCATGACAAAAGGCCGACACGTACCACTGCCCTCCGGCCGAGAACACGGCGTAGGGGTCCACGACCCGCCGGGTCCATTCGTCACGGCCGAAGGCGTAGTACTCCAACTCCACCTGCCGGTGACCGGCGACGGCGTCGGACAGGGCGCGCAGGGTCTCGGGAGGCGCCGGACCCAGGGAGACGTCCACCGACTCCTCGGCGTCGACCCCGAGGGCCGACGCCAGCTTGTTCAGTCCCCGGGCGAGCGGGTTGTCGGAGTCCCCGCTCAGGGAGCCGCTCGGGCCCTCTTGGTCCGCCCCGGGGGCGGCCAGCAGGCTCGTGCCGGCGGCGAGGAGGGCCAGGCCCTCGGCCGGGGTGAGGCGGAGGGGCCGGGAGAAGTAGTCGGCGTAGCGGATCCAGACCCGTCCGTCGGCCACGTCGACGTCGATGAGCATGTCCGGCGTGTAGGGGTGCAGCCCGCACAGGAACAGCAGCTCGAGGTCGCTGACCAACTCGGCCTCGGTGCAGCCGAACCGAGCACAGACGTCGGCCACCTCGGGGCCGTCGTGGGCGGCCACCCACGGCACGAGGGCCAACAGGCGCTGGAGTCGCTCGTCGGCCCTCACGCGGGACAGAGCGCCTCCAACCAGGCCACCATCTCGGCGCGCAGATCGTCGGGTCCGAGGATCTCGGCATGGTCGAGGAAGCCGAGCACGAACGACCTGAAGGCGTCGCGGTTGGTGACGCGCACGGCGACGACGACGGCTCCGTCGGGCCGCCGTTCTTCGATGGCATCGGTGCCGAGGTGGCCGATGGCCCACGCCGCCTGGTCGGCGTCGACCAGCAGGCGGGCGGTCACCGGCGCAGTCCCGCCGGTTTCCCACGGTGACGGGGGGGCGCCGGCGCGCGCCGAGGCGCGCTCGAAGTCGCCTGGAGTGGTCCCCAGCTCCACGTCGGACTCGATGCGGTCGAGGCGGAACGAGCGGTCGTCGGCGGCGTCGGTGTCGCGACCGGCGAGGTACCAGTGGCCGTTCCGGAACGACAGCCGTTGGGGTTCGATCCGCCGGACCTTTCCCCGATAGGTGAACCCGACGCGACGGCGTTCGGAGATGGCCGCGAACAGCCGGGCCAGGTGAGCCTCGGCCGGCAACGCCGCCACCGGCGCGGTCGGCCCGTCCTCGGCGACCTCGCCGCCGAGCTTCCAGAGCGCGCCCACGCCGTCGGCCCCTTCCAGGTGCACGGCCGACGCGGCCAGGTGCAGCGCCGCCAGCTCGTCGGCAGCCAGACCGGGGTCGGCCAGGTAGTAGTCCTCCTTGGGGATTCGGTAGCCCAGGCCCCCCGGCTCGGCGGGATCGATCACCTCGGTCGCCACGGGGACGCCCATGTCCCGGAGGGTCTCCTTGTCGCGCTCGAACGCCCGGCGGAACGTGGCCTTGTCATCGGGGTAACCGGGCACGCGCTGATGAAGATCCTCGGCGCTGAGAGGCCGGGTCGCGTCGAGGAGAGCGGCAACGAGATTGATGAGACGCTCAAGTCTGTTCATGCCCTCTCCACAATGCGAAAGGGCCACCGTACCGGCGGTCGTCGCGTTGTGGTCGGTACAGCCGAAATGTTCCGGTAACCTCGGTCTTTGGTGACGACGCGCCGCAAGCTTCTTCAACTGCTGCGAAAGCATCCCGGGGTGACGGTCACTGAGCTGGCCGCCGAGCTCGACCTCACAGGGATGGGCGTCCGCCGCCACCTCGACGTTCTCGAAGCCGACGGACTGGTCGAAACCACCGAGTGCACCCGTCGAGCTCGCGGCCGTCCGGCCACCGGATGGCGCTTGTCCGATGCCGGCCTCGAGTTGTTCCCCCGCCGCTACGACGCCCTCGCCCTCGATGTCCTCGAAGACGTGGCCGAGCATGCCGGCCCCGACGCCGTCGCCGCCGTCTTCGCCCGGCGCACCGACAAGCTGGTCACCGAGTACGAAACCGTCCTGGCCGGTCGGGACACGCTCGAAGATCGCGTCGCCGGGCTCACGGAGATCCGCGACGATGCCGGCTACATGGCGGAATCCTCGGCAACCCCCGAGGGCGACCTGATCCTCACTGAGAACAACTGTGCCGTGCACCGCGTGGCCGAGCGCCACCCGGCCGTGTGCGCCATGGAGCTGGCGCTCATCCGGCGGGTGCTGGGCCCCGAGGTGGAGGTCACCAGGGTGGCCCACACCATGGCGGGCGACGCCGTCTGCTCCTACTGCATCCGTCCCCGCCACGAAGACTGAGGGGGCTTCTCCGGCGGGTGCGCCGGGCGACGGTGGTCTCCACGACGTTCTGGCGCCTGGGTCCTCGGATGGGTCCGACTCGTCGAGCTCCTCCGGCCCGTCCAGTGCCGACGGGTTGGTCGCAGTGGCCCAGCACCTGGCTCGCGTCCTGCTGACGCCCGCAGCAGAGGCCACCGATCAGGCTGCCGTCGTCCCTCGCGGCCACCTCGACGCCCTGGCCGACGCCGGCCTGTGCGGGCTCCTCGGACCGTCCTCCCATGGCGGCCACGCGGCGCCCGCCTCGGTCACCCGCCAGGTATACGAAGCCCTGGCCGGCGCGTGCGGAGTCACCTTCTTCGTTTGGGTGCAGCACCATGCACCGGTGCGACTGCTGGCGGCGTCGCCCAACATCGAGCTTCGCGAGCGCTGGCTGCCGGAGCTGTGCCGAGGCTCGGTCCTGGGTGGGGTGGCCTTCGCTTACCTGCGCCGCCCCGGTCCCCCGGCGGTCGTGGCGCGACCGGTCCCCGGCGGTTGGGTGGTCGACGGCGAGGCTCCGTACGTGACGTCGTGGGGCCTGGCCCGGCTCTTCGCCGTGGTCGCCTGCGTCGAGGGGGCCGGCGATGCCGGCGACGGCGGCGGTAGGGGCGAGGGGGGCGGCACCGGCGAGGCGATGTTCTTCCTCCTCGACGCCGACGGGGCGGGGCCGTCGGTCCAGGCATCTCCCCCCCTCGGGCTGGCCGCCATGGGCGCGTCGGCCACGGTTCGCCTCGGTTTCGACGGCCTGTTCGTCCCCGCTGCCGACGTCGTGCGCACCATCGACCTGGCTCGGTGGCGGGCTCGGGACCGGGCCGGGACCTCGAAGCCCCATCCCGCTCCCCTGGGCCTGGCGACCACGTCCATCCGCCTCCTCGCCGCCCGGGCGGAAGCGACCCCGGGTCAGGCTGCCCTGGCCGGGGCCGCTTCTGCGTTGGCCGCCGAGCTCGACTCGTGCCGGGCTCGCTCCTATGCCCTGTCCGACCTCGTACGCCACGACGACGCCCACCTGTCCGAACTGGTCGAGGCCCGGGCCTGGGGGCTCGACGTGGCCATGCGCTCGGCCCAGGCCCTGGTGGCGGCAACAGGGGGTCGGGCCATGGGCCTCGACCATCCCGCCCAGCGGCTGGTGCGCGAGGCCGCCTTCTGGTCGATCCAGGCCCAGTCGTCGACGTTACGGGCGGCCACGTTGGGCATCGTTTGCGGGCCCAAGGCGGGTGGCTGACGGCGGGCGTCTGGTGTCAGTGCATTCCGTAGGTGCGCTCGACGTCGAACTCGTAGACGAGGCGGCCCTCGTCGACCATGAGCTTGCGGAAGCTCTGCTCGTCGTAGTCCTGGCCGAACCAGGTGAGGTCGCCCGAGGGACGCTCCTGCATGGTACGGAACAGCCGCAGGCTCAGGTCGACCGCGTCGGTGCCCTCCAGCAGCCGGACCGTGGTCTCCAGCGTGAGCCAGCTCCAACCCGAGTCGAAGACGAACACCGTGCAGTGTGGGTCTCGGCGGAGACGCTTGGTTCGGGCCCGATCGGCGGTGCCACTGCTCCACAGCTTGCCGTCCACGAGCGTGACCGCCACCCGCGCTACCTTCGGTCGCCCGTCGGCGCCGAGCGTGATCATGGCTGCCGACTGGTTCGTCTTCAGGTACTCGAGGTCCTTCTCGGAAAGAGGCATGACCCCACGCTATAGATGTCGTCGTGATCTTCCCCGGTCTCCGATCGGTGAGCTCGCAGCCACCGATGTCACCTCGACCGGGGACCGACGGATTTAGCCTCAATTGGTCTTGCGAATCGAACGTATGTTCGGCTACCATCGCGGTAGGACCAACGAGGCCGAAGCGTCGGTTCTCGAAGATGAGATCGCCGAGGTGTGTGGCATTCTCAACGTAGCCACGGGTCGGCTGGTTGCTCTGATCGGGCGGGTGTTGGCCACCGAGGCGTATGCCGGGGCCGGTATTCGTTC
>JBBRXY010000006.1:0-73162 GCA_038238185.1 Acidimicrobiales bacterium | reverse complement strand
CGCATGTGGTCGAGGACCGAGACACCCGCGCGGATCCCCTCGTGCTCCTGGGCGTAGTAGCCGACCGAAACACCCAGGCCGGCCCGCACCGATCCGCAGGTCGGCTCGCTGGTGCCGGCCAGGACCCGGAGGAGGCTGGTCTTGCCCGCCCCGTTGAGGCCCATCACCAGCAGGCGACGCCCCCTCTCGACGGTGAGATCGATGTCGTCGAACACAGGTAACAGGCCGTAGGACTTGGCCAGCCCCTCGGCCTCCAACACGATCCGGCCCGACCGGGGTGGCTCCGGTAGCCGCACGTTGTACTTCTTCTCCCTCGTGGGTCCCTGCACGGCCGAGGTCCGGATCTTCTCGACGCGGCGGTCGATCGACTTGGCCACGCGGGCCCGCTTCGCCGTCTGGCCGCGCATGCTGTCGGCCTGGTCGCTGAGGCGGCGGATCTCGGCCTGCTGGCGACCGGCAGTTTTGGTGGCCCGCTCCTCGTCGACGGCGCGTGCCGCCCGGTACTGGGAGTAGGTGCCGCGGTACTCGATCAACCGGCCCTCGTCGAGATGGAGGATCCGGGTGATGGCCTTGTCGAGCAGGTGCAGGTCGTGGCTCACCACCAGTAGAGCCCCCCGGTAGGACCCGAGGAATCCCATCAGCCACGCCTTGGCGTCGGTGTCAAGGTGGTTGGTGGGCTCGTCGAGCATCAGCACGTCGCTGCCGCCGTAGAGAATGCGGGCCAGCTCGACGCGCCGCCGTTCGCCTCCCGACAGGGCGGTGATGGCCAGGTCGACCCGATCGACGGTGAGGCCCAGACCGGCAGCCAGCTTGCGGACATGAGCCTCGGCTGCGTACCCGTCGGCCTCGAAAAACGCCTCCTCGGCGTCGCTGAAGCGAGCCAGGGCCCGGTCGGACTTGTCGTGCTCCAAGGCGGCGCGCAGCTCGTCGAGGTGCTCGGCGGCCGTGTCCAGGCCGCGGCCGGACAGGATGTGCGAGTAGCCCGTGGCCTGGCGCCCGGCACCTTGGGGCCTCGGGTCCTGGGCCAAGTAGCCGAGGCCACCGGTGTGGCGGATGGTCCCCGCCGCAGCCTCGTCCTCGCCACCGAGAACCTTGAGCAGGCTCGTCTTGCCTGCCCCGTTGCGCCCGACGAGGCCGACCTTGTCGCCGGCTCGCAACGTGAACGTGGCGTCGGCCAGGGTGAAGCGCCCGCCCACTTCCACGCTGAGGCCCTGCACCGAAAGCATGACCCCAGGGTACGGGCTCCTGGGACCCGCCCTTTCAGACGCTGTCCGCTCAGTCCAGGCTTCGACGTCCCACGGTGAGACCAAGGGCGCCCTCGGGTGTGTCCAGGGACCAGACCTGGTCGAGCCCGGCCGTTCGAAGAAGCTCCTGGGCCCCGTCGTCATCGAGGGCCGTGCCACCGAACGCCGTCGTCTTTAGGCGGGTGACCGCGGCGGACATCGCGCTGCCGTGAAACTTCCCGTGGCCGATCACCAGCCATCCGCCGGGCAGCAGGGCCGAGGCCATCCTCGGCAGGCCGGCCTCGATCGCACCCCTGGGGACGAACGGCGCCGGCAGCCAGGCCAGCGCGAACACGCCCTGGTCGTCGAGGTCGGTCACGTCCTGATGCCGCAGCTCGATGCGTCCGGCCATCCCCTCCTTGTCGATCAGGGCCCTCGCCAGATCGAGCGCGCGTGCGAAGACGTCGAGGCCGACGACCCGGAGGGCGGGAAAGATGCGGCAGTACTCGACGGCCATGGCGCCCACACCGACCCCGACGTCGAGCATCATCGGCGACTCACCGTCGAGCATCTCGGCCAGGCCATCGAGCAGGGGCACGACGAACTGCTTGAAGGGACCCGGCGCCCGGGCGCTGGCCCGGGCCTGGGCGAGGAGGGCGGAGTCGTCCTGGGTGGTCCATGCCGTGGCGCCGGACAGCAACGCCGCACACTGCAGCACCGGAGCAGCGGCCTCCGAGGCCAGATTGGCCGAGCCCCCCGCCAGGATCTCGGCCAGGCCGGGGTTCGGGATCGGCCCGTCCGGCCCCGGAGCCATCAGGTCGAGCCGGGTGAGGATCAGCCGGGCATCAGCGAGCAGTTGGGGATCGGCGCCCTGATCGTCACCGAGAACGACCGCCAGCGCGGTCAACTCCCACACCGCCTCGTGCAACCGGTTCAACAGCTCGTGCACCTGCTCCGCCGTCAACATGGTCGCCTCCCCGGGCCTCGCCTGGCGTCAACTTACGAGGCCCGGGCGGACGAGCCGGCCACCCGGCGGCGAACTGGTCGGATTCAGGGTGGCCCTGGCCACCCAAACCCGACCAGAACGGATGAGGGCCGAGGGCCGAGGGCCCTACGATCAAGGGATGGGGCAATTGCGCCAGTAGCCGCACCAGTGCCCAGGGGGCGTAGGTCAGTGGTAGACCGGCAGGCTTTTAACCTGCGCGTCGGGAGTTCGATCCTCCCCGCCCCCACCCGTCGACGGCAAGCACAGGAGCTGTGGACGGTTCCGGGGGCCTCGCTTAGGATCGGTCGACTCGTCCTCCGACTGCAACGCTAGAGGTGGCTGTGAAGAAGGACCGCTTCGGCAAGTCCAAAGGACCCCTCTCGAAGGTGGAGATCGAGCGCGAGGCGCAGCGTGAGCTCGAACGCCTCTCCCGCGGCTCCGGTGGCCGGCCCGCCTTCACTCCTCCGGGTGGACCGCCGACGGCGCTCGACGACGTGGCTGATTCCGTCCGTGGCCGGTCGGCACGGCCCCCCCAGCCGATGGGTAGCCCGGTACCCGACCTGAGCGCGGGGCCGACCGGCGCTCCCCAGTTCGGTGGGATTCCGGGCGGCCGCGGCGCGCCGCCGCCGAGCCTCGGTCCGAACCAGCCCTTCTACGACGACGACGAGGAAGCGGCCGACGAGAGTGCGAACGTCACCGAGATAGCCCTCCGCGACCATGCCGCCCGGTTCGGGTCCGATCCCGAGGACCTGGTGATCCGCCAGGACCCCTTCGCAGCCGAGATGATGCGCGACCAGGCGATGCGCCAGTTTCTCGACCAGCAGCAGGCGAAGGAGGAACGGCCGCACCGGGGCCCGGCGGGCGACCCCGTCACGAGTGTCTTGAACCGGCTGGCTGCTCGTAAGAAGGCCGAGGAGGAGGCGCTGGCCCGCGGCGACGACGGTTCGGGCGAGACCGTGCTCGACCGCATCCGGGCCCGCCGGGACGCCATCCTGGCCGAAGACGACCCGCCGCCTCCGCGCCAACTGCACGAGGAACCCGCCCACCGTGGTCGTCGGCCCCGGCCCCGGATGACCATGGTCGATGACGACGACGACGAAGACGGCGGCGAGGATTCCGCTCTGGCCATCATGCGAGCCCGGGCAGAAGCCCGACGTCCGCGTCCACCGGCCCAGTCGCGCGTTTACGCCGTGCCCGAGGCCGACGAACCCGACGAGTTCGCCGACGAGCTCGACCAGGCGCTCCAGGGAGACGACGACGAGTTCGCCGACGAGGACGAGGCCCTCGAGATGGCCGACGAGTTCGACGAGGACGAGGACGAAGTCGAAGACGAAGACGAAGGCGAGGACCTCTACGAGCGCGACCTGGACGCTCCCCCCACCCCCGACTTCGCAGCCGAGGTCGCCCGACTCTCGGGGGGTCGCACCATGGGGACGCCACGACCGAAGAAGCGGCCGGGCCGAGGCGCGTCGTCGACGAGCGATGCCGCGAGGCGAACCTCCCCGGCAGCGCCGAAGCGGAAGGCCAAGGCGCCCGCCACCAAGGCGGGCGCACGATCGACCGCCGCGTCCAATGCCCGCACGACCAGGGCGCCGGCTCCCGCGTCCAAGACTGCGACCAAGGGCCGCTCGACCAGGTCGCCGGCTACGAAGTCGCGACCCACGGGCTCGAGCGCTCCCCGAGCGGCCACGGCCAAGCCCGCTCCCAGTCGGGCCAAGGCCACCCCCACCGTCAAGAAGACCCCTGCCACCCGGACGCAGTCCACGCCGGGAACGGCGCCGCCCGCAGCGAGGGCCAGGACCCGGGTCAAGGCAAAGGCCGCGCCAGCCAGAGCCAAGGCGGCGCCGGTCAAGGCAAAGGCCGCGCCGGCCAGAGCCAAGGCGGCGCCGGTCAAACCAAAGGCCGCGCCGGCCAGAGCCAAGGCGGCGCCGGCCAAGGCAAAGGCCACGCCTGCAAAGGCCAAGGCCGCGCCGGCAAGGGCGAAAGCCGTCCCCGCCAAGGCAAACGCCGCGGCGGCGGCCGCGGCCAAGAAGGCCAGCGCCAAGGCGAAGATCGCCGAGGCTGCCAAAAGGGCCCGATCACGCCGTTAGGCAGCGAGTAACCAGCAGTCAGGCGATGGACCGCAGCGCGGCGGCCACCTCCAGACGCACGCGGAAGTCGGGATCGTCGGAGAGGTCGGTGATCACCTCCCGGCTGGACGCGGCGCCGAGCTCGGCCAGGCCCCGCAAGGACTTCCACCGGACCCAGGCGTCGTTGTCGGCCAGGGCGCTCTCGAGCAGGGGGCGCAGCCTCTCGCGATTCACGTCGACCATGGCATCGGCGGTGGCCCGGCGAACCGCACGCGACGGATCGACGATCAAATGCGCCCATTCGGTGACGGCCGCCCCGGTGTCGGCTTCACGCAGGAGGCTGGTGGCCACCTGACGCCGCGACGCATCTTCGCCGTGGGCCGCGGCCCTGACCGCGGCCAGGTCGCCAGGCTCACCAGGCCGTAACGACCCGAGATCGAGCCACGCCTGCTCCAGCCGGCTGACCCGGTGGCCCGTCCGGTTCCCGGTCACCGCCGCCAGCGGAGCGCCCACCCCGGCCGGACCACCCATCACCCGGGGGGCGGGATCGCTGCCGCCGCCGCTGTCGATGTCCGGGTCGGCGAACTCGTCGGTGACCACGGCCAGCACGGGGGAGAGCAGCCGCTCCCAGTCGTCGGCCCGACGAAGGCCCACGGCCACGAACTCGGGGCCCACCAGGACGTTGACCACCTCCGGGAACTCGGCAAAGAGCCGATGTGCGCCCGGTTCGTGGGCGGCGGCCCCGGCCGACTCGAACCACCGGCTGGCCCCGTCGTGAATCGCTCCGACCTGGAACCTGATGGTGCGCGGGTTCGGGGTGGCCTCGGGCACCACCGGCCCGTCGAAGCTGTCCGCCAGTGGATCGGTGTGGGGGGGCTGGGGTGCGGCTGAGGGAGGGCCACCCGAGGTGTCGAGGTGGCCGGACCCGACCTGCACTTCGAAGCGGCCGCCCTTCCACCCGTACTCGAGGGTCACGTCGGCGTCGAGGTGGCGTTGCCACCAACCCTCCCCCGGGCCGACGGCGTCAGCCAGTGCCTCGTCGTCCGCGGGAGCCCAGGCCTCGGTGGACAGGAACCGCTTGAGCAGCGCCTTGGTCGGACCCAACGCCTCGAAGGGCAGGGTCATGAACGCGTCGACCGTGAGGTGGTCGAAGGCAGCCCGCACCAGATCCCGCTCGACCAGGACGCGGCGGGCGGCCTCGGTGGCGGGCACGATCAGGTCTCAGCCTCCGGGCCCGAGCGGAGCGTCGGTGGTGAAGCGGATGTCGAGGGCCCGCAGGTAGGTCTGCAGCCCGGCGTCCTGGATGGGGACCAGGTGGGCGTCGCGGCCGCTCTCGTTGTGGTGGGAGTGCCACTTGCCCGGCGGGGTGACGAACGCGCCCCCCGGCTGCCAGTCGATGCGGATGGGGTCGACGATCTGGCGGGTCCCGGGGTCGACCTGGTCGCCGAGCAGCGTGTAGCAACCAGGAGCACAGTCGATGATGAGATCGACGGCCACCGACTGGTGGCGATGTGGAAGCTGGGCCCTGTCCGTGGGCAACACCCCGAACATCGCCCACAGGGTGTGCGTCACCGTGAGCGTCTGGTCGAAGCGGGCGTTGTTGAGCAACACCGACACCCGGCTCTTCTCGTGGGCATCGGGCGCGGCGGCCACGTCGGCCAGCTTGGCCCGGGCCGCCGAGGCGGTGAAGCGGGTGGGTTCGAAGCGTGGGGTGAACGCGACCGCGCCGAGGTAGTCGAGCAGCGGCGAGTCGACGACGTGGTAGAAGGCCGAGTCGAGCTCGGCCACGTGCACCACCTCGCCTCCAGCCGGCAGGGTGAGAAAATCGCCCTCCTGCCACAGCATCGCCCCGTGGTCGAAACGGGAGACCCCCCGGCCCCGGATGCAATACAGGAGCTGGCTGGTGGCGTTGGGACGCATGCGGATCTCGTCGCCGGCGAGGATGCGCACGAAACTGGCCAACAGCGCGGGCGACGTGGCCGGGTAGGCCGTGCCCAGCTGGGCCGAGAGATCAAGGGGCACGACCCGGCTGGGGCCGGTCGCGTAGAGATCGGGCGAGAAGGTCACCGCCGGTACCGGCGAGATGGCACCCGTGCCGAGCGGATCGGCGGCCTGGCTGTACTCGTAGAAGCGGGCGTCGCCGGTCCAGTCCTCGACGGCCTCGCCGACGGCCAGGGTCCCGGGTACCGCGGCAGGGTTCTCTGGTGGGCCCGCATGTCTGCCCGTGTTCGTCGTCTCCATGACTTCAAGAATCTGCCCGTTGGGTGCGTAGTGTCAAACGATGAGGGGCGGCCGCGAGGGTGAGTGCCCGACGGGCCAATGTAAGAATGCCGTTCATGTCCGAACCACCTGGGGGTCGCTCGTCCGCGCCCCCGCCGCCTCCTCGCCGCCCGTCGTCGACCGAACCGTCGGCGCTCGGCTTCGAACGCCGGCCGATGGTCCGCTGGCTCGACCCCCACCAACTCGTCGATACTGCGGTGCGGGTCCTGCTCTCCGGCATCTTCAGCTCCTACGCCGACAACCGGGAACTGCAGGCACTTGCCCCGGCCGACGTACCCGACCATTCGGAATCGGGAGAACTGTGGCTCGACTTCGTCGCCGACCTCGGCGACGGCTGGAACTCGACCTACACGGTGGCCCGGCTCCTCGCCGCCGATGGGATCGACCTCGACTGGGATGGGAAGACCCACGCCACCCAACGGGGCCGGATCCTCGTGATGGGCGGCGACCAGGTATACCCGGTGCCGAAGCGGGCCGAGTACGAGAACCGCATGCTCGGCCCCTACCGCTCGGCGATGCCGTGTGCCACCGAGGACGGGCCCGACCTCTTCGCCATCCCCGGGAGCCACGACTGGTACGACGGTCTCGTCAACTTCACGAGCATCTTCTGTCGCGGCCGCTGGATCGGCGGATGGCGAACCCGCCAGCATCGGAGCTACTTCGCCCTGAAGCTCCCGAATGGCTGGTGGTTGTGGGGCATCGACGTGCAGTTCGGGGCCCACCTCGACGAGGCCCAACTCGAGTACTTCACCAAGGTGGCCACCGACCAGGTCCAGCGCGGCGACCGCATCATCCTGTGCACGGCCAAAGAGGTCCAGAGCGGCAGGAGCGCCGACGACGTCCACTCCGAACGCGACGTGGAATACCTCGAGCGTGAGGTGATCGAGCCGACCGGCGCCCAGGTGCTCCTCTATCTCAAGAGCGGGAAGCACCACTACTGCCGCAATGTGGAGGAGGACGGCCCCCGCCAGCACATCACCTCGGGCGGCGGCGGGGCGTTCCTCCACCCCACGCACCGCCTCCCCGAGCAACTGCGAATCGCCGGCACCAGAGGTGAAGGCACCTACCGGCAGGCGAGCGTGTACCCGTCACCCAAGGTGTCCAAGAGCCTGAGGAAGAGAGTCTGGCTGCTGCCCTTCTACAACCTCCCCCTGGCCGCCACCTTCGGGGCGGTCCAGGTCGCGCTGGCGTTCATGATGGGTCTGCAGCTCCACAACCGCCATGTCGGGCTCGACCCCGCCGAGTTGACCCGAGCGGTCTGGGAAAGCCCGACGGCGTTCGTGCTGATCCTGCTCATGGTCGTGCTCCTGGCGGGAATGGTGCGCTTCGCCCACGACGCCAGTGGGCTGCCACGTGTGGTGCTGGGCCTGGTGCACGCCGGGCTGCAACTGGCCAGCGTGGGCGCGGTGATGATCGCCGCCTCCTGGCTGTCGACGGCCCTCGTCGGCTCCCAAGGAGCAGTGTCGTTGGTCACGTTCCTCGCCCTGGTCGGCCTGCTGGGTGGCATCGGGGGGACGTTCGGCATGTCGGGGTACTTCTGGGCCACCAACTGCTTCGGCTTCCACGGCAACGAGGCCTACGCCCCGCTCCACCACATGGACCTCAAGCACTTCCTCCGCCTCCACTTCGATGCCGAAGGCGCTCTCACGCTGTACCCGGTGGCCATCGACCGGGTGAGTCGCAACTGGAAGCTGCGTCCCGACGCGCCGGCCCCCGAACCCTGGTTCGCCCCGGACGGTGCCGAGCCACAGATTCGCCTGATCGAGGAGCCGGTCAGGATCGACGGTCAGCACGCACATCGACGAGTCACACCGGCAACCTCGGAAGCGTCGGCTCAGCCTCCGGCCGCGGTGGCGGGGTCGGCCCTGGGCACCGGCGACCCCGACGCGTAGAGCGGGTAGTGGTTGCGCCACCTCCGTTGCACCTCCCGGCCCGCCAATTCCCGCACCTCGGCGAGCACGACACGGGCTGGATACCTGCGGGAGACGATGGCCCGGGCCGCGGCGACGGCCGCCCGCCGGGGCGTGAGCAGCTCCTTCGGCTCGACCCGGTGGTTGAGGACGTCGACGGCCCGGCGCAGGCCGTCGGGCTCGCGGGCCAGGCCGTCGACGACGCCCTCGAACACGATGGGGACGGGCCCGGCCGCGCCAAAATCGTGGGCGAACCAGTGCATTCCCGCGGCGTCGCGGTCACGCCAGCGCCACCACCGGGTCATCGCCTCGTCGGTGGCCGTGGCCGCCCCGCCCGCCTCGACGATGGCGGCAGCCAACACCTCACCCTGACGGAAGGCGTCGGAGATGCCCTGGCCGGGCGCCGGGTCCTTGAAATGCCCGGCGTCGCCGACGAGCACCCAACCGGGCCCGGACGAGTCCCGGAAGAACCCGCTGAACGACGAGATGCCCCGGGGTCGGGCTGTTCGTCGGGCCTCGGCGAGGATGTCGCTCAGCGGGGAGCAGCGGGCCACATAGTCGTCGTAGGAGGACTCGACGTCGACGGTGAAAGAAGACAGGTCGGCGAGCGGCGCGAGGATGGCGACCAGGTAGAGGCCGGCGTCGGTGGGGCAGGCGATGACGAACCGCTCGTCGCGGACGAACATGATCGTCGCCGGCGGCGACCACTTCGCCCCCTCGTAGTAGGCCCAGAAGCCGAAACGCTCGTTGGGCGACACGTTGTAGGTGCGAGCACCCACCAGGCGGGCCACCTTCGACGACCGCCCATCGGCCCCAACTACGAGGGGAGCCAGGATGCGGCGCTCGCCACCGTCGCCCTCGGCCACGACCCCGGTGACCCGCTGGCGGTCCCTCACCAACGCGGTGACGCGCGTCGCCGTGTGCACGGTGGCCCCCGCTTCCTGGGCGGCCGCCAGGAGGATCGCGTCGAGCACCGGCCGCCGGATGCAGATGGCCGGTCCCGGGTCGCTTGGTTCCCTGGTCCAGGGCACGCGCGCGGTGAACCCTCCCAGCTTGAAGTCGGCCATCTCCAGCCATGGCGCACCGGTGGCCACCAGTCGGTCGGTCAACCCGAGGCGGCCGAGAACGGCCAGACCGCTCGCCTGGAAGAGATGCGTCGACGCCGTGTCGCTCGGGAACCGGGCGCGGTCGACGACGGCGACGGACAGGCCGGCCCGGGCCAGATGGGCGGCCAGAGGCGAACCGGCGCACCGCGCACCGACCACCACGACATCGTGATGCTCGTCCTCCATCACTAGGACTAGGTACCGAACACGACGACGGAGCGAAGCACCTCGCCGCGCTGCATGCGTCCGAATGCCTCCTCCACCTGGTCGACGGCGATGGTCTCGGACACGAAACGGTCGAGGTCAAGCCGGCCGGCCAGATAGGCGTCGATCAGCATCGGGAAGTCTCGGCTGGGGAGGCAGTCGCCGTACCACGAGGGCTTCAACGACCCTCCTCGCCCGAAGAAGTCGAGCATCGGGAGCTCAACGGTCATCGTGGGTGAAGGGACACCGACCTGCACGAGCGTGCCGGCCAGGTCGCGGGCGTAGAACGCCTGGAGCATGGTCTCGGGAAGCCCGACGGCTTCGACGGCCACATCGACTCCGAAACCGCCGGTGAGCCCCCTGACCGCCTCGACCACGTCGCCCTCCCGTGAGCTCACGGTGTCGGTGGCCCCGAACTCCCTGGCGGCGGCGAGCTTGCGGTTGTCGATGTCGACGGCGATCACCTGGCGGGCCCCGGCCAACCCGGCCGCGGCGATGGCGGCGTTGCCCACTCCCCCGCAGCCGAACACGGCCACCGTGTCGCCCCGTTGAACAGCCCCGGTGTGCAGGGCCGCCCCGATACCGGCCATGATCCCGCAGCCGACCAGCCCGGCCGCCTCGGGGCGGGCCTCCGGCACCTTGACCGCCTGGCCGGCCGCCACCAGGGTGAGCTCGGCGAAGGCACCGATGCCCAGCGCCGGGCTCAGCGGGGTGCCGTCGGCAAGGGTCATCTTCTGGGTGGCGTTCAAGCTGTCGAAGCAGTACCAGGGCCGCCCCCGTCGGCACGACCGGCATGCGCCGCACGGCGCCCGCCAGGCGATGATCACGAAGTCTCCGGGGGCGACGCCCGTCACGCCGTCACCGACGGCGTCAACCACACCCGCAGCCTCGTGGCCGAGCAGGAACGGGAAGTCGTCGCTGATCGCCCCGTCCCGGTAGTGAAGATCGGTGTGGCACACGCCGCACGCCTGCACGCGCACGAGAGCCTCGCCCGGACCAGGGTCGGGCACGAGCACCGTCTCCAGACTCACCGGGGCGCCCGCCGAGGTCGCCACCACGCCTTGCACCTCGTGCGCCATCGACTTCCTCCTCTGGTTCCGGCCTCAGCCCATCGTGGCATCCCCGGGCCGAGGGCCGCTGTCGCCTGTCAGCCGACGACGTCGCCCGGGCGGGCAGGCCCGGCCGCCAGGCGACGAACCTCGTCGTCGGCGGGCGGGGCGAAGTCCACGTACCAGCGACCAACCGCGTCGAACCCCGTCGGCGACAGGACACAGACCACCTCGTCGGCCACTCGGCGCAGGTCGCGACACGTCGATGCCGCCCCGACGGGGACGGCCACCACCACGCGGCGGGGTCGCCGGGCACGGAGGGCCTCGACTGCGGCTCGCATGGTTGCCCCCGTCGCCAGCCCGTCGTCGACGACGATCACCGTCTTGGCGTCGAGGTCGGGAAACCGACGATCGTCGCGATACCGCTTCTCGCCGCGGTCGAGCTCGACCGTCTCCCGGGCCACCAACTCGGCGATGGTCGTGGCGGAAATGGCCAAGGACGAGACCACGCCCGGGTTCATGACGACGACGCCGCCCGTGGCGATGGCGCCCATGGCCAGCTCGGCATGGCCGGGCACGCCGAGCTTGCGCACGACGAAGACATCGAGGGGTGCGGCGAGGGCCGCCGCCACTTCGTAGGCCACGGGAACACCTCCCCTCGGGAGGCCGAGGACGACGACATCGGAGCGTCCGGCGTACCCGTCGAGCGCCGCGGCCAGAGCCCGGCCTGCCTCGGCCCGGTCGGCAAAGGGCCGGGTCAGGCGCGTCGCCGCACCTGGACCCCGCCACCCGCCACCGGGGTCGCGCCATCGGCCGTGACCACGAAGGGCGTGGCCTAGACGTTCCCCTCACCCGGGGGAACCACGGGAAGCGACGACATGTCGGCCAGGGGGTACACGTCGAAGTGCGAGAAGTTGTACACGGGCATCTGGGCCAGCAACATCTCCAGCTGGTCGTTCGAATCGACATCGAAGATCCAGGCCCCGCCGTGGTAGCCCACGATGTGGTAGCGGCCCACGACCTTGCCGCTTTGCTCCAGCGGCTTGGCGTAGTCGGGCATCCGCAGGACGGTCTTCATCATCTCCGCCGAGAGCCTGGAGATCTCCATCTTCCACACGACCAGGAACTTCATCGGTGCCTCCTCGCCCGGTGGCATCGGTTGCCCCCGGAACAGGTTACGTCGCCGGCAGACGAAAAGGCTTAGCCGTCGCCTGGAAAGGGGATACTGCTCCCATGACCGACCCCCGCCTCGAAGACCACCTGGTGGGTCTCGAGCTTCAGCTCGTCGAGCTCGTTGAGCAGCAGCACCTTGCCGAGACCCAGTACCGCCCCGAAGACGCCGTCCGCCTCGGACCTCAGATCACCGCCGTGCAACACGAGCTGGCCGCCGGCGCCGAAGCCGCCATGGTCGAACCCGGATCGACGCCGACGCTCGAGCCTGCCGGCTCAGGAGGCAATGCCGAGCCTGCCGGCTCAGGAGGCAGACCACAGCACGCCGACGTGCTGGCCCCCACCGTGGAGCAAATCCTGAGCGGGACGCCGCCCGGTCTCTGACGATCGAGCAGGCGTCACTCACACCGATCTCGAGGTGACCCATCCCTCCACCAGCGAGGCGAGCATGGGAAGGCCGACGGCGCCCGATCCGAGGACGGCGTCGTGGAAGCCCTTGACGTCGAAGCCGGCCCCGAGGCGGGAGCGCGCCGACTCCCGCAGACGGATGATCTCCCGCTGACCCAACTTGTAGGCGAGGGCCTGGCCGGGCATGCCGATGTAGCGGTCGATCTCCACGGTGACCTCCTCCACCGACACCGGAGTGTGGGCGGCCATGAACTCGATGGCCCGAGCACGACTCCAGCCCATGGCGTGCAGGCCTGTATCGACGACCAACCGGCACGCCCGGATCGAATCGGCCGCCAACATCCCCAGGCGATCGAGGTCGCTGCCGTACAGCCCCATCTCCTCGGCCAGGCGTTCGGCGTACAGGCCCCACCCCTCCACGTAGGCGGTGTTCGACAGCGAGAAGCGCCGGAATCGGGGTAGGCCGGTCAGCTCGGAAGCGATGGCGAGCTGGAGATGATGCCCGGGGATGGCCTCGTGGAACGCGATAGACGCGGTCTCGTAGCGCGCCTTGTCTTCCGGGCGGTGGGTGTTCACGTAGTAGGTGCCCCCACGGGACCCGTCCGTCGGCGGCGGGAAGTAGTAGGCGCTGGGAGCGTCGGCGGCCAGGAACTCTGGCACCGGCTCGATCGTGCAGGGCGCCTCGGGAAGCCGGCCGAACCAGTCCGCCATGGCCTCCGACGCGGCCTCGAAGGCTCGGCGAGCGTCGGCCATGATCTCGGCACCCGTCGCGTAGCGGAGTGACCGGTCGTCGCGGAGTCGTTCGAGGACACCCGGAGCGCCGGTGATGCCGAACTGGCGACCCCCGGCCTCGGCATACTCGGACGGGAGCCTCTCGGTCACCTCTTCCATTCCGATGCGGTGGATCTCCTCGGCCGAAAGGTCGACGCTGGTGTGGTGGGCGACCAGGGCGGCGTAGAGCTCGGGCCCGTCGGCCAGCCACGACAGGCCACAGTGGTCGTCGTCGCGGGACAGGGGCAGCAGCTCCTCGGTCAGCCGTCCGGCCAACCGCTGGTAGGCCGGACGAACCGCCTGCTCGACAACCTGGCGCAGGGCCAGGCGCCATTGGACTTCGCCGTCCCAGTCGGTCGGGCCCGCGAGAGTGCACATCACATCGCCGTCGAACGGCGAGGCGAGGTAACCCTCGATCACGTTGATCGAGCGGGACACGCAGATGGCCGCAGGCGTGCGGCCTGCCCGTGCGCCGGCGAGAAAGCGCTCCGTCGCTTGTTCGAGTGCGTCGGGAACGTGGCGGAAACGTTCGACCAGCATGTCCGCCGAGATCGGGTCGGAAGCCGACATGACCGGGAGCGATTGCAGAAATTCCACGTGGAAGCCAGTCATCTGATCGGATGCCAGCTCCACCAGGCGGGCGTCGATCAGGGTGATCGCGTCGCCGATCTCGGCGGTGAGCTGACCGTGGGTGACGGCATCGTCGGTATCGAAACCTCGCTGATCCACGAGGGATGCCCGTTCGAGGATCGACGCCCACCGGGCACGGCGCGCGGCCTCGGCCCCCGCCGAGAACTCTTCGATGCGGTCGTCGAAGCGGTGATCGCCCATGACCGCGGCCATCGTCGGGCTGGTCTCGAGCAGGGCGTCCCAGTACTCCTCGGCCAATCCCCGCAGGATCTCGTCGGCCACGGGGCGACGGTAGTCCGAAGCGGTACGCCGAGGTTGGGCGCCGGTCATTCGCCCATGGCTTCGGTGCCGTTGATCTCACGCCATGACACCCAGGCCACGGCGGGAAGGTCAGCATGTACGAGCACAGTTGCAAGCGCGCCGGAGCCGAGGGTTGCGGATTCACGACCACTGCGAGCTCCGAGGACGAGCTTCGTCAGAAGGTCACCGAGCACGCACGCAAGAAGCACAACGTGAAGGTGATGACCGACACGATCTACAACTACGTCCTGTCGTCGGCCAAGAAGTAGGCCCGACGACAGCGCCGGGCCCATTAGGCTCCGCGCCTATCGACAGCGCAGCGGCCAGCGAGAACGCCCCCAACCTGGCCGAAGTCGTCAGCCTGCTGGAACGTGACGGCTACACAAGCCAGATGGCCGCCCGACCCGGTGGGTGGCTGATCTGCTTCACCTGCCACACCGAGAGCCAGGCGGCCGATGTCGACGTGGAGGTCCTCCGCCGCACCGAGGGGGCCTCCGATCCCGACGACATGCTGGCCGTCGTCGCGCTCACCTGTCCGCAGTGTGGTGCCCGGGCGACCGTCGTCCTCGGGTATGGGCCCGAGGCGGCTGAGGACGATGCCGAGGTCCTCCTCGCCCTGGGCCGTCCCGACCACCCCTGACCGCTCCGGACGAGCCGTCAGAAGCTGAAGATGGTGAAGGTGCCCAACGCGAACAGGGCCCCGCTCACGCCGAAGAGCGAGGCCAGCGCGAAGCACCGCGTCGTGGGGCGGTGCACGTAATCGTCGATGATCCGGCGCAGGCCGGTGAGCCCATGGGCCAAGGCCAACGCCAGCAGCGACCAGTCGAACAGCCGCCAGAGGGGGTTGTCCCACCGCTCGGCCACGAAGGCGTGGTTCGTGGTCACCACGTCGTTGGCGATATGGGTGATGGCGAAGTGGATCAGGGCCAGGAACACCAGGGCCAGGCCCGAGAGGCGCATGAAGAACCACGACCAGGTCTCGAAGCTCCGTCTGCGACGTGGCGATCCTCCCGCCGGTGCCCCAGGCGCCCGGTCGTCGGCGCGCACGGCACTCACAGGTGGCCCCGTAAGAAGGGGAGCATGATCACGTAGGCCCCGGGAAGGCCCAGGACGAGGGTCATGACCACCACCGCGCCCAGAAGCCGTCGCTCGTGGCGGACCGCACCGGGGAAGAAGTCGACGGTGACGATGCGCAGCCCGTTGAGGGAATGGAACACCAGGGCGAAGAGCAGGCCGACCTCGAATACGCGGAGGACGACGTTGCCGTAGACGGCGTGGACGTCGTCGTAGGCCGAGGGCCATCGCACGAGAGACACGTCCACGATGTGCAGGAGGAGGAAGAAGAAGACCAGGAAGCCGCTGACCCGGTGTCCCACGAAGGCCCACTGCCCTGATCGCCCCCGATATGGCCGGGCGACTCCGGGCCGTGGGCCTGGGCCCTCCGATCGGGCCGGGGCGGTCATTGGTGGCGCTTCCGCCGGCCGTACCAGCGGTCGGCCCACATGGTGGAACCGGCCACGTAGACGGCAAAGGCCCCGATCGCCACGGCGATCGCGCTGAGGGCGATCACGAACACCGTCTGGGCCTCGGTCACCCGCCTGAACCTACCGGTCCCCGATGACGGTGGCGCCCCGCAGGTAGGGTCGCAACACCTCGGGGACCTCGACGGAACCGTCCGGGCGGCGATAGGTCTCGACCACTGCGGCCCACACCCGGGGAACGGCGAGTGCCGAACCGTTGAGCGTGTGGACGTGGGCAGTGCCACCAGCGCCGCGCCGATAGCGGATGTTGGCCCGGCGGGCCTGGTAGTCGGTGAACCACGACACCGAGGACGCCTCCAACCACAGATCACAGCCGGGCGCGTAGACCTCCAGGTCGAACGTGCGCGCCGCCGAGGCCCCCAGGTCTCCGGCGCACAGATCGAGCACGCGGTACGCCAGGCCGAGGGCCCGCAGGGGTGCCTCGGCCCGCCGGAGGAGGTCGGCATGGATCTCGGCCGCCTGCTCGGGGGTGGCGTAGGCCAGGATCTCGACCTTGTCGAACTCGTGGACCCGCAGCAGTCCCCTCGTGTCGCGCCCGGCCGAGCCCGCCTCCCGACGGAAGCACGACGTGTGCGCCATGAGCCGAACGGGCAGGTCGGCCTCGTCGAGCAACTCGTCGCGTCCGATGGAGGTGAGTGGCACTTCCGCCGTCGGGATGGCCCACAGGTCGTCACGCTCGAGGTGGTAGGCGTCGTCGGCGAACTTGGGGAGGTGGCCGGTCGAGATCATGGTCTCGGTACGCACCAGCGTCGGTGGGCGCACCTCCTCGAAGGCGTCGGCATTGAGGTCGAGGCCCAGTTGGCACAGAGCACGCACGAGGGCGGCGCCGGCGCCCCGGTACATGGGGAACATCGAGCCCGACATCTTCGCCCCCCGTTCAAGGTCGAGGATGCCCAGCGCCGCACCCACCTCCCAGTGGGGTACCCGCTGGTGGTCACCATAGGCCCGCGCGTCGTAGCCCTCCACCCGCAACACCACGTTGTCGTCGGCGCCGGCGCCGTCGGGACAGTCGTCGGCCGGCAGGTTGGGGGTCAGCAGCAGCACCTGGCGGAGCTCGCCGGCCAGGAGATCGGCCTCAGCCGACAATTCCTTCTCCTCGTGACCCCGGGCCCGGCTCTCGGCCGCCTTGGCCTCGGCCCCGGCGACATCGCCCTCCTTTCTCGCCCGGCCCACTTCGCCGGAAAGGGTCCGCACCGTCGCCCGCAGCTCATTGACCCGGGTCATCACCGCGCGGTGGCGAGCCTCCAGGTCGGCAGCTCGCTCAATCTCGCCGAGGTCGAGGCCGCGTCGGGCCAACCCCGCCTTGACGGTGTCGAGCTCAGTCCGGAGTCTCCTGGGGTCGAGCATTCGGGCACGCTACCCGCACACTCGGGGAGTGCGGCCCCTGAACGTCAGCTGAGCTGCCGCAGCTCGCGTTCCACGTCTGCCCACAGCAGGACCTCGTCGGCCGGCTCGGCACGCTCTGCCGGCTCGGACGGCGGTTCGGACCCCGGCTTCCTGCCGCCCTCCTCTCCCTCGTACCAGCGGAAGAAGACCACGGCGATGACCGTCCACAGATAGAAGCCGGCGCCGATCTTCATGATCAGCCCGGCCACCTGCTGGTCGGTGAGGGCGGGGACACCCCACAGCCGGGGGAAGGTCTCGTAGATGCGGTAGAGGGGCTTGTGCCCGAAGGTGAGGAAGGACGCGGGCACGGTGGGGATGATGGTCTGGAGGAAGAGGTAGAGCATCTGGGTAGGCGGCCTGGCCCGGGGGACCTCGGGGATGGTGCTGACGACCGGCATCCACATGAGCAGGGCCGACACCAGCAACACGGCGTGAGCCACGAAGTGCAGGGAGTGATGGAGCAGGGTGGCTTCGACCACTGCCGGCCAGTGGCTCAGCACCAGCACCAGGTTGAACTGGATGAGACTGGGGACCGGCCGGGCCACCCACCGCACCACCTGGAGACGCCGCGTCGGTGCCGACACGACCGGTCGCCGACCGGATGTGGCGGCGTCGACTGCGGGGCGGGTCCCCGCCCCACGTCCGGCACGAATGCCCAGCAGCCGGCGACCGAGCCACGTCGGCGTGCCCAGGAGCAGCAGCGGCGCGGCCACCAGGGTGAACAGGAGGTGCTGCACCATGTGGAAGCTGTAGAGGTAGCCCTCGGCCAGATCGTGCACCGGCCAGTCCGAGGCGAGCCACAGGACGGCGACGCCCGAGCAGAAGAGGAACACCTGCTTGCGGGCGGTGACCTCCCCGCGGGCCCGTCCGACCCGGACGGCCATGAGGTAGGCGCCCAGGACGGCGCCCAACAGGGCCCAGACGTCGGGATGGAAATGCCATTGCGGAAAGCTCACGGCGGCCAGGGCGCCGGTCATGGTCAGCGGGACCAGTAGTGGAAGGTAGTCAGCACGATCGAGAACACGAAGATGGCCAGGGCCAGGCCGAGGACGAACAACCGGCGGAACAGCCGGCTGTCGAAGCGCAAGTGCATGAAGAAGGCGACCACGGTGGTGAACTTGACGACGGCGAACGTCAACAGGATCGGTACCAGGACGGCCTTGAGCGATTCGATGTAGTACACCGCGACCTCGATCGCAGTGAGCACAGCGAGGAACAGGGCGATGAGGACGTACTGACCCTCGGTGGGGTGCTTGTGGTGATGGGGCGCCCCGGCCTCGTCGGTGGCCGATCCGACGACGGCGCCGCCGTCGGGGAACGGAGTGGCTTCGATCTCGGCTTCGGTGGCCATCAGGGGATGAGGTAGACGAGCGTGAAGATGATGATCCACACGATATCGACGAAGTGCCAGTAGAGGCCCACCAGCTCGACCGTCTCCGAGCGGTGCGTCGGCAGCCGACCTCGCACCGACAGGTTCCACAACGACAGCAGCATGAGGATGCCGAGGCTGACATGGGCCCCGTGGAAGCCGGTGAGCACGAAGAAGCTGCTCCCGAACAGGTTGGTGGAAATTTTCAGACCCTTGCTGTAGAAGGTCGTGAACTCGTACATCTGGCCGGCCACGAAGGTGGCGCCCAACAGGGCGGTGGTGAGCACCCACACCCGCAGGCGACGGTGGTCGCCCCGCTGGATGGCAGCCAGGGCCAGGACCATCGTGAGCGAGCTCATGAGGAGCACGAACGAGCTGACCGAGGTGAAGGGGATGTCGTAGACGTCTTTGGGGGTGATGGTGTTCGGCTGGCTCTGGCCCTTGAACAGCAGGTAGACGGAGATGAGAGCACCGAAAAGCAGGCACTCGGAGCCCAGGAAGGCCCACATCGCCACCTTCTCGTTAGTGAGCCCGGTCGACGTGGGCGGGTGGCCTTCGGGGGTGTCGCCTACCTCGGTGTGGCTGCCCTCGCTGGCGGTGACGACCATCAGTCGGCCCCCCCAGCGCCGGTGTCGGCGCTCACCGGTCCAGAACCGACCGGCTCCAGGTCGGTGGACATCTCGGACTCGATGTCGGGCTCGTCGGGCGCGGTGGCCGGCTCGAGGCTCCAGGCGTATAGCCCGCCCAGGACCCACAGCCCGCCGAGGATGGCCACGACCCAGACCCTGTAGATCATGCCGTAGCAGATGACGGCCAAGCCGATGGAGGTGAAGGCGGGCCAGTACGACGGTGAGGGCATGTGGATGTGGGGCTCATGGTGCTCCTCGTCGCGGTCGTGACCGTCGCCGTCGTGACCGTCGCCGTCGTGACCGTCGCCGTCGTGACCGTCGCCGTCGTGACCGTCGCCGTCGTGACCGTCGCCATCGTGACCGTCGCCATCGTGACCGTCGGCGTCGTTGCTGTCGGCGTCGTTGCTGTCGGCGTCGTTGCTGTCGGCATCGTTGCTGTCGGCGTCGGCGCCCGTACCCGCCCCGTTGGCTGTCGCCCCGTTGGCGGCAGCGCCGTCGCCGTCACCCGGAGGGGCATCGTCGACGGCCGCTCGCACCACCGCTTCGGGCTCGGCCTCGGCCGCGACTTCCACGGGGTGGCGCGGCACCGACCGGCCCTTCTCGTCCTCGGTGTACTTGCGGTGCCACAGGTCGTCACGGGCGGTGACGATCGGGATCTCGGCGAAGTTGTACTCGGGCGGGGGCGACGGGATGCTCCACTCCAGGGTCCGGGCGTCCCATGGGTCGTTGCCCACCTTGGGGTTCTTCCTCGAGGTCCAGACGTTGTAGATGAACACCAGGACGCCCACGGCGATGATGAACGAACCGACGGTGGCGAAGAAGTTCCAGAAGTCCCAGCCCCGGTGGGACGGGTAGGTGTAGATCCGCCGGGGCATGCCCTGGAGGCCAAGGATGTGGAACGGCCCGAAGGTCATGTTGAACCCGACGATGAACAGCCAGAACTGCAACTTGCCCAGCTTGTCGGACAGCATGTGCCCCACCACTTTGGGATACCAGTAGTAGATGCCGGAGAACAGGCCGAACACGCTGCCGCCGAACAGCACGTAGTGGAAGTGGGCCACCACGTAGTAGGTGTCCGTCTGCTGGGTGTCGGCCGGCACCACACCGTGGGTGACGCCCGAGAGCCCGCCGATGGTGAACATGGCCACGAAGCCGACGGCGAAGAGCATGGGCGCGTTGATGGTGATCTTGCCCCGCCACATGGTGCCCAGCCAGTTGAAGATCTTCACGCCCGTGGGCACGGCGATGAACATGGTGGAGGCGCTGAACGCCGACGTGGCCACCGGGCCCAGGCCGGTGGCGAACATGTGGTGAGCCCACACGCCCCATCCCATGAAGCCGATGGCGATGCCCGAGAACACCATCACCTGGTAGCCGAACAGGGGCTTTCGGGAGAACACCGGTAAGACCTCGGACACGATCCCCATCGCCGGAAGGATGAGGATATAGACCTCCGGATGGCCGAATAACCAGAAGAGGTGTTGCCACAGGAGTGGGTCCGAACCCGCCTGGGCGTTGAAGAAGTTCGCCCCGAAGGTGCGGTCGAACATGAGCAGGAACAGGGCCACGGTGATCACAGGGATGGCGAATAGCAGCAGGAACTGGGCGACCAGCGACATCCACGTGAAGATGGGCATGCGGAACAGGCTCATGCCCGGCGCCCGCATGTTGATGGCGGTGACGATCAGGTTGACGGCGCCGGTCAAGGAGGCGATCCCGAGGATCTGCAGGCCGAACACCCAGAAGTCGATGTTGTGGCCGGGGCTGTAGAGCTTGAGGGTGTTCGGGGCGTACCCGAACCATCCGCCGTTGGGTGCCCCGCCGAGGATGAAGCTCGAGTACATGAACAGGCCACCGACGAGGAAGACCCAGAACCCGAAGGCGTTGAGGCGGGGGAAGGCGACGTCGCGGGCCCCGATCTGGATCGGGATCATGTAGTTGGCGAACGCCGCCGAAAGCGGCATCACGAACAGGAAGATCATGGTCGTGCCGTGCATGGTGAAGACCTGGTTGTAGGCATCGGCACTGAGGAACGTGTTGTTCGGTGACCCCAGCTGGACCCGCAACAACAAGGCCTCGAGGCCGCCGAGCAGGAAGAATATGAAGGCGACGACGCCATACATGATGCCGATCTTCTTGTGATCGACGGTGGTGACCCAGCCCCAGATGCCCTTGGTGTAGCCAGTGGGCCGGCGGAGGAGCCGGATCGGCTGCTCCGGCGGCGGAGCCAGCGCCGGTCGAGCGGGGGGATCGGTGACGATGGTCATCGGTGGCTGCCTTCGGATCGCGGAGCGACGTCGCAGATCACTTGAGGGTCTCCAAATAGGCGACGAGCTTGGTGATCTCGTCGCCGCTCAGGTTGAGGTTGGGCATCTTGGAACCGGGCTTCACGCCGGGCGGGTTCTTCAGCCAAATGGCCAGGTTCTCGGGGCTCATGTTGAACATGGCGCCGGCGAAGGAGGTGCGGCTCTGTAGGTGGGTGAGGTTGGGCCCCACCTTGCCGGCCGCCACGCCTTCGACGGTGTGGCACCCGGCACAACCCTTGACCGCGAACAGGGCCAATCCGGCTTCGGCGGGCGAACCGCCCGGCGGAGCGGTCGCAGCCAGACGCTGGCCGTCGACCCACGACTTGAACTCCTCCGGCGTCTGCACGAACGCCTTGAGGCGCATGTTGGCGTGGCTGAGGCCGCAGAACTCGGTGCACTGGCCGAGGTAGCTGCCCACCGTCGAGCCCGTCATGCTCATGTGGTTGTTCTGCCCCGGGATCACGTCGGTTTTGCCCGCCAGGGCCGGGACCCAGAAGCTGTGGATGACGTCGGCACCGACGAGCTTGATCTCGAGGGGCTGGTTGACCGGCATGTGCAGCTCGTTGGCCGTCACCAGGCCGAGATCGGGGTAGCTGTACTCCCACCACCACTGGTGGGCCGTCACCGTGACGTTGATGGCGTTGGCCGGTTTGTGCGACAGCTTGAAGATGGTGGCGATGGTGGGGATGGCGACGGCCACCAGGATGGCGGCGGGGATGAGCGTCCAGCCCACCTCCAGGCGGCTGTTGCCGTGGATCTGCACCGGCTCAGGGCTGTTGTCACCTCGATCGCGGTACTTGATGACGAAGATCACGGCCATGCCCTCGACGAGGACGAAGACGATGCCGGCCACCCAGAACACCGGGTCGATCAGGTTGCTGATCGTCTGGGCGTTCGGGCCCTTGGGGTCGAGGGTGGTCTGGGGGGCGTTGGGCGCGCAGGCGGCAACGGCGAGAGCAGCGAGGCCCGCGAGGGCACCGAGCCGTACCCGTCGAGCCGTCGGGGCACGGAGCCGGCGAGCCAGCCTCATCTCCGCGGTCCTGTGGTGGCACTGGTGGTCATCTGGACTCTTACTGTCTCCCGGCTTCCGAGCCCTCGTCCAATCACGGGGTCACGATCAACTTGCCCTGCATGTTGGGATGGATGTCGCACCGGAAGTAGTACTCGCCGGCCGCCGGAGCCTTGAACTTGTAGTCGATGGTCTTCACCCCGGGGATCACGTCGCCCGTGAAGACCCGCTGGGTGAAGTCGGCGTCGCTGGCCACGGCCACGTTGTGGACGATGCCCTTGTCCTTGTTGTCGAAAATTATGTCGGCGGGAACCTCGGCCTTCACCGTGAGCTCCTTGTTGACGAACTGGATGCCCTCGGCTGCGACCTTCACGGGGGGACCCGCCACCCCCTCGGGCTTCTCGACGGTGCGCTGGCCGTAGGCGGCGGCGGCGATCCCCCCACCGGCGAGCACCACACCTGCGGTGGCGAGGATGGCGAGCAGCGACTGCTTCGACAGGTTGGGCTTGAGCGTGACGAGGGTGGCCGAGGACAGGATGACGACGGCGATGACGATGGCGATCACGGTGGACGCCTGCTCGGGAACGGCTAGCAGCACCCGCGATATCGAGAACATCAGGCTGAAGATGGTGAACAGGCCGACGACGGGGATGGCCAGCGGCGTCAGGTCGAGATGGCGACCGGTGTGGTCGGCGGAGACGCTGGTCATCCACCCGACGACGGCACCGGCGCCCACGATCAGTCCGGCAATCGTGAGCACGGGGCCGACGATGAAACCACACAGGATCAGACCGATGCCGGCGGCGCCCATGGCCGACCAAAGCCCTCCGGCCACGGGACGGGCCCAGGTCACCGGGTGCGACGTGGGCGGGGCGGCGTCGGCCGCCACGTGGGAGGCGAACTCGTTCTCGCGAGCCCCGCTCACGGCGGCGCCGGCGAAGATGCACACGACCACCAGCCCGAGGAACAGGAGCACCCCGTCGGGGTTGCCGGTGGCGATGCCGTAGGCGATGCCCATCACGAACGACACGACGGCGAGAGGCAGGAACACCTTGGAGGACTGACTCAGCACGGCGTGGCCCTACTTGGTCGCATGCGGGCTGAGGACGAAAAGGACCATGACCAGGGTGAACCAGGTGACATTGGCGAACTGCCAGAACCACACCACGGCCGAGGCCGGCTCGTGGTCGTCGCTGCCGTAGTGACCGGCGAGGGCCTGGGCCGCCACCACGACGAGCATCACGATCCCGGCGATCACCTGGGCCAGGTGGAAGCCGAGCAACACCTTGTAGAGGCTGCCGTAGGCGTGGGCGTTGGCCCCGAAGCTCACCTTGGTGATCGAGTACCACTGAGCGTTGGCCACGGCGGCGCCGAGGATCATGGTGAGCACGGCGGCCGAGAAGGCGTTGCGCTGGTCGTTGCGGCGAACGGCGTAGAGCATCCAAGACACCGACGCCGCCGACATGGCGGCGGTGATCGTGATGACGGTGGGCAGGTAGGTGCCGACCGAGACGCCCTTCGGCGGCCACGTCGGCGCGCCCGACTTGATGGTGAAGTAGGTGACCAGCAGGGTCACGAGCACCATGGCCTCTGCGGCCAGGGCCAGCTTCATCCCCAGCATGGTGGTGCCATGGGGCCGCCCGGCCGGCATGGCCGCGTCGGCACCCGACGGCAGGGCCGGGGTCGAGAACCCGGGGATGGCAGCGGGCGGTGGCGCAGTGGCGCGGACGGGAGCGGTCACGCTCATCAGGCCGACCCTCCGCGTGCCGCGGCGGTGACCATCCGGTCGTCTGCGAGGCCGCTGGTGGGAGCGGGTTCGGTGGCAAGGTCGAGCATGGGCGCCTCGGAGCGGATCTCGGGAAGACGGTCGAAGTTGTACGACGGCGGGGGCGACGAGGTCGCCCATTCCAGGGTGTGGCCCCCCCACGGGTCGTCTCCGGCTCGAGGTCCCAGCCCGCGGATCACGCTGAGGATGAGGTCGGCCACGAACAGCAGTACCCCGAGGCCCGTGGCGAACGCGCCGATGGTGGCCACCACGTTGGCCGGTCCCACGGAGTCGCCGGAGTCGAAGGTCGCCAGATGGACGTGCATGCCCTGGAAGCCGAGGACGAACATGGCGCCAAAGGTGACGACCATGCCGCCGGTCAGCAGGAGGGCGGTGGGCCGGCTGGCCGTCGTCGACAGCTGGTGGCCCCAGAGCTTGGGCGCCCAGTAGGCCAGGGCGGCAACCACGCCCAACGTCGCTGCGCCGAAGAACAGGGTGTGCTGGGTGGCCACCTGCCAGTAGGTGCGGTCGGCGGTGGTGTCGGCGACGACGGCGACCGCCCACCCGGCCATGCCGAGGGCCAACACGGCGATGAAGCCACCGGCATAGACCATCGGTGCATCCCCCAGGTCGGACCGGGCCACGTCGCGCTGACGGACGGCTAGGGCGAGGGTGACCAGCCAGTTGAGAACCACCGAGGCCACAGGCAGCAACACGACGAGGGCGCCGACGGAGAAGATGAACCGGGCCTGGGTCAGCGAGGGCACCTGGGTCCCCCACCCGGCAAACGCCAGGACGCCGACCGCCCCGAGGGCGACGGTGGCCCGTTGGTGGGAGAACATCCGGCGCCGGGCGAACACGGGCACGATCTCGGACACGACGCCGAGACCGGGTAGGAGGAGGGCCCACAGCGTGGGGTAGGCCGCGAACCAGAACAGGCGGGGCCACAGAAGCGGGTCGCCGCCCCCCGAGCCGGTGAAGCCGTTGAAGATATGGCCGTCGTAGTGGCGGTCGACGAAGAGCATGAGCAGAGCGCCCACGAGCACGGGGAGGGCGAGGAGGAGCACCGAGCTGGAGACAACGACCGACCAGGAGAACAGGGGCGTACGTCGCAGCGTGAGCCCGGGCGCCCGCATCTTGAGGACGGTGACGATCAGGTTCACAGCTGCGAACACCAGGGCGATGATGACCACCCCGAGCCCGAGGATCAGCAGGTCCGGGCCGTCGCCCCGCAGCGTCGCTCCGGAGGGGATCGGCGTGGACAGGGCCCAGCCGCTGATCACCTTGCCGCCCTTCATGAACGGCGACGCGACGATCATGGCCCCACCCACCACGACCATCCACAGGGCCAGGGACTGGAGGCGCGGAAACGCCAGCCGGGTGGCACCGATCTGGAGAGGGACGACGGCCGTGGCCAGACCCACCCACACCGGGGCGAGGAAACCGAAGACCCCGAGCACGCCGTGAAGGGTGAACAGCTGGCGGTAGGTGGTCTCTCCGACCAGGCCGATGTCGGGACCGGCGAGCTGGGTCCGCAGGACCATAGCCAGCACACCCGCGGCCACGAGAAAGGCCAGGCCGACGACCACGAAGAGGGTGCCGACCACCTTGTGGTCAGTACCGGGCGACCACGGGGCCGAAACCGTCGCCTCCACGGGAGCCGGAGCCTCGACCTCGTCTGTCTCGGTCGTGTCAGTCACAGACATCTCGGCGGACTCTATACAGCAGCCCTCCGGCGAATCGATTCGCGGCTGGCACTAGCGGATCAGTTGATCGACGGCCATCGCCCCGAAGAGCAGGGTGATGTAGGTGATCGACCACCCGAAGAGGCGCATGGAGCCCTCGGGGGTGCCGCGGCGGGCGAGCTGGACCGCCTTCCAGAGGAACACACCACCGAGGACGATGGCCGAGGCCAGGTAGAGGTCGCCCATCTGCCCGATGGGCCAGAAGACGAGGGTGATGGCCCACAGGATGACCGTGTAGACGATGATCTTGCGGGCGGTCTCGGCGAACGAAGCCACGACCGGGAGCATGGGGACGTCGGCGGCGGCGTAGTCCTCCCGATAGCGGATGGCCAGGGCCCAGAAGTGGGGCGGCGTCCAGTAGAAGATGATGGCGAACAGCACGAGCGGGGCCAGGCCGAGCGAGTTCGTCACCGCAGCCCATCCGACGAGGACCGGAACGGCCCCGGCGGCGCCCCCGATGACGATGTTGTTCGACGACGTGCGCTTGAGCCAGAGGGTGTAGATGAACACGTAGAACAACGTGGCGCTGACGGCCAACACCGCGCTCAGGGGATTCACCAAGACCCACAGCTCGAGAAACGCTGCCGCTTCGAGGCTGACGGCGAACACCAGGGCGTTGCGGGGGGTGATCTCGCCGGTGACGAGGGGACGGCCACTGGTCCGCTTCATGAGCTTGTCGATGTCGCGGTCGACGTACATGTTGATGGAGTTGGCACCGGCGGCGGCCAGTGCCCCCCCGATGAGCGTGGCCAGGATGAGCCAGCCCGACGGCAGGCCCCGCTCGGCGACGACCATGGTGGGCACGGTCGTGACCAGCAACAACTCGATGATCCGCGGCTTGGTCAGAGCCACGTATGCCGCAGCCCTATGGCGAGGTCTCACTGCGGTCGCGTCGGCCATGCTGCCGCGAACCATACGGCCCCGCCCGGATTTCCTCAAGATGTGGTCAACCATCCGCGAGCCACTCGGGGAATCCGGCTGCGAACAGGGCGGGCAACCCGCCGGTATGGATGAACACCACCCGGGTGTCGACAGAGATGCTGCCGCCGGCCACCCCGGCGATCAGGCCGGCCATGGCCTTGCCCGTGTAGACGGGGTCCAGGATCAGTCCCTCGGTGCGGGCGGCCAGGCGCATGGCCTGGCGCGTCTCCTCGGTCTGGGCTCCGTAGGCGCCCCCGAACCGGTCGTGATCGATCACCGCGGTCGGGTAGCCGCCGGGGCCGGGATCACCGACGGGCTCTGGGAACCCCCCGAGGTCAGCCACCTCGGCGGCCTTGGGCGGCACGCTCTCGTCGAGGTTGGGTCGGGCCCCCACGTCGACGCCGTAGACCGCTCGGTGGTCGCCCAGGCCGGCGACCAGCCCGGCGTGGGTGCCCCCCGACCCGTCGGCCACCACCACCAGGTCGAAATGCGGGTCCTGGGCCACCAGTTCCACCGCGGCGCGGGCATAGCCGAGGGCCCCCACGGTGCTCGCCCCCCCGATGGGCATGGCGTAGGGGCGGCGCCCGGCGGCGGACAGGCGCTCGCAGGCGTCGTCGATGGCGGCCTCGATCCCGAAGTAGTCGAGCTCGCCCTCACGGCCCGCCCACACGATCTCGGGGCCCAGCAACTGGTCGAGAACCACATTGCCCGAGGGCGGGTCGGGACGCTCGCCGTTGAGCACGATGGTGCAGGCCAGGCCCAGGTGGTTGGCGGCAGCCGCGGTCATGCGCACGTGGTTGCTCTGGGCCCCGCCCCCGGTCACGAGCGTGTCGCACCCGCGGGCAAGGGCGTCGGCGCAGAGGTACTCCAGCTTGCGCGCCTTGTTGCCCCCGCCGGCGAGGCCGGTCATGTCGTCCCGTTTCACCCAGAGCCGGCCCGGGGCCATGCCCAGATGGGCCCCGAGGCGGTCCATGGCCTCGAGGGGGGTGGGCTGATGGGCCAGTTCGATACGGCGGTCGAACGCCGGGCTCGGGGACACTCCCGGGTGACGGTACCCGCCCGCCCGCCGACCTCCTGCGCGCCCAGGCGCCGGACTGGGGCGCGCGACACGGCTCCCGTAAGAATCAAGAGGCAACTACCTGCGCTTTTCCTGAATCACCCACCGGTGGGTCGGCCCACCAGTCGCAGGTAGTTGCCTTTTGATTCTAAGGTTCCTCCAGATGTCCGAGCGCGATCAGAATGCCGGGCCCGAGTGGCCCCCTGGGCGGGGTGCCGGGCCCGAGTGGACTCCCGGGCCGGGTGACGGCTACCAGGCTGACCCGCAACTCGAGCCCACGCCCGCTCCGGTCGCCGAGATCGAGGCCGAGATCAAGGCCGAGATCGCCGCCGAGCTCGAGGCCGAGCAAGGCCGGCCCACGCCGGGGCCGCCCTATCCCGACGGCTCGGCCGAAGGCTGGCCCGATCCGCCACCTCCGGTCGCCGACCCTGCCGCCGAGGTCCTGGCCTGGCTGCGCGGGGAGTTCGACGAGGTCAACGCCAACCTGCAGAGCCTCTCCAACCGCCTCGGGCGCCAGGAAGAGGCGGTCCTGCGCATCACGGGCTCGCAGGAGGCGGAGCTGAACTCGACGCTGGCCGAGCTGGAGGGCTGTTCGGCCCAACTCCGCAACGAGGCCACCATCCTCCGCGACACCCGGACGCAGTTGGCCCAGTCGCTGCCGAAACTCGTCGCCGAGGCCGTGGAATCGGCCATCGCCGGCACCATTGCCGACGCGGTGGTCGAGATGCGGGGCACCGTCGCCCAGCTCGGCGCAGCCCTGTCCGAGGCGCTTCCCGCCGCGCTGGCCGACGCCGTCTCCCCCGCGCTGACCGAAGCGGTGGACGCCCAGATCGTCACCCAGTCGCAGCCCGACGGAGCGCCACCCGACGACGGCGAGGCAGATGGCGCGCCCGACCTCGTGTCCCAGCTCCACGAAGCCCAGGACGAGGCCGCCGAGTGGTTCACCATCGTGGTCGACGAGGCGGTGCGCCGCGCCGTCGAGCGGTGGCTGGTGCTCGCCGCACCCGCTCCCGCCCCGCCTGTTCCGGAGGCGACGGCCGTCGCCGTCGCTGACACCGATACCGATACGGGACACGTCGACTCCGGACCGGTCAGCTCGGCGACGGTGGCCGACACCCCCGTCGAGCGAGCTGTCGCGGCTTCTCCATCTGGTCCGGAGATCGCCGCGGCCGCCCCCCCCATCGAAACCCGTCGTCCCGACGTCCCCGCCTCGACACCCGGGGCCGACGCCGCCCCCCCAGCCGAACCGCCGCCGAACCCCTCCGTGGCGAGTGGCGTCGACGGGCCGGGTCCCCAGGCCGGAGCCGAGACGAGTGACGCAGCCCCCTCACCACGCCCGGCGGCCAACGGGAGCACGGACACGGCGAAGGAGTCGGGGGTCACCTGCGTCCTGCCCGGCGTCGCCGTGGGTCCCACCCTCGCCATGGGCATCAGCACCGCCCTGGCCCGCGCCCGCCTCCGCCGTCGGCGGCGGCGACTGGCAGGGGCACCCGCCGCCGGCCTGTTCCGTCACGACCCCTTTGCCGGTGAGCTCAGCCGGCGCCTGGAACGCTTCGCCCTGGCCCGCCGGGAACTGGCGTGGACCCCCGACCCCGGATCACCAGGCCCGGGCGACTCGCGTGCGCAGCAGTCGGCCGGACGGCCACCGAGCGCCTTCGTGGTGGTCGGCGAGCGCGACGGCCGGGAAGTGGTCGTCGACCTGGCAACCGGGTCCTTGTCCCTCTCCGGTTCCGATGCCGAAGATGCCGGCCGAGCCCTGGTGGCCACCTTCCTCGCCGCCGGCGAGCCCTCCGCCCGCCGCGTGGTGGCGGCCGACGACCTGCTCCCCGCAGGACCGGCCTTCCCCGGCCTCGACCGGTTCGACAACCCGTCCGCCGCACTCGACGCCGCCGAGGCCGAGATCGCCCTTCGCGCCGGTCCTCCGTTCGGGCACGGAGCCGGCACTCCGTTCGGGCACGGAGCCGGCACTCCGTTCGGGCACGGAGCCGGGCGGCCTCTGGTCGTGCTGGCCATCTCGACCCCGCCCCCCGGGCTGGACGAGCGGCTGAAGCGGCTGGCCGAACGAGGACCTTCGCTCGGGGTCACGTTCGTCGCCGCCGGCCCGACCGCAGTCGGGGCCCGAACCATCCATCTCGACTCGGCGGCGCGGGTACGCGACGTCGTCGCTCCCGAAGGCGCCGACCTCGCCCGGGCCCGGATGTTCTGCCTGGCCCCGAGTGCCATGTCCGAAGTGCTCGACGTCCTGGCCGCCGCCCGTACCGATGACGACCCGGCACCCATGATCGAGGTGCGCGGAGAGCCCTTCCCCGTCCTGACCGCCACCGGCCCGGCTCCCATCCAGGTCCGCGTGCTCGGCCCCTACCGCATCGACGTGGGCGGCGAGGAGATCCGTAGCGGTCTGCGGGCCAAGGCCCGGGAGCTGCTGGCCTTCTACCTTCTGCACCCCGAGGGCACCACGCTCGACGTGGCCACCGAGGCCCTGTGGCCCGAGGCCGACCCGGGTCGCGGTTCGGAGTGGTTCTGGACCGCGCTCGGCAACCTGCGCAGCCGCCTCCGCAGCGTCACCGGCACCAAGTCCTTGAAGATCATCGAGCGCGACGGCGACCGCTACCGCATCGAGCCCGTCTTCGACGTCGACCTCTGGCGCTTCCAGGCCGCCCTGCCCCCGCCCGGCGCCAGCACCGGCGATCCCGAGTGGGCCGCCGCCCTTCAGGGGGCCGCCGACATGTACGACGGCGAGCTCCTGGCCGGCGTCGACTGGGCCTGGGCCGACGTGCCCCGCGAAGACCTTCGCCGGCGCGCTGTCGACGTCCTCGTCTCTCTCGGCGCCACCCGCTTGGTGGCCGGCGACGTGCGGGGGGCCCTCGACGTCCTCTCCCATGCCATCGAGGTCGACCCCGTGGGTGAGCAGCTCTACCGGCGCATCATGCGCCTGCACGCCAAGCAATCGCACCCCGACGAGGTCGAAGCCACCTTCGAGCGCCTCAAGGCCCGCCTGGGCGAGCTCGGGCTGGAGCCGACCGAGGAGAGCGAGCAGCTCGTCGCCGAGCTGGTGGGGTAGGACTACACCTGATGGATCCGGCGGGCCACCACCCGCCCGCCGTCGAGGTCGAGGGTACCGAGCGTGCGGTGGGGCTGGGCCCGTCGCTCGGTGGGCGAGCCCGGATTGAACAGCACCTGGCCGTCGAGACCCTCGGTGTCGGAGGGGATGTGGCTGTGACCGAACACGACCACGTCGGCATCCGGGAAGCGACGGCGCAGCCGGCCGGCACGGCCGGTCAACGGGCCGCTGTCGTGGATCATCCCGATGCGGACACCGTCGACGTCGAACACCCGCCTCTCCGGGAGCAGGCCCACCAGCTCGACGTCGTTGTTGCCGAGCACGGCGTGGACGGTGGCGAAGCCGCCCAGCTCGGCGAGGACGTCGTCGACCACGACGTCGCCGGCGTGCAGGATCAGGTCCGCCCTGTCGAGGTGGGCGTAGACGGCGTCGGACAGCCGACGGGTCGTGCCCCGGCGGATGTGGGTGTCGGCGAGAACCACGACATGGGTCACGGTGGCGTCCACGTCATGGATCGCGAAGCTACGCTGCCGGGTCCGTGGACCCCGTCCAGGCCCTCGAGCGCATCGCCTACCTGCTGGAGCGGTCGGGCGCCCCCAGCTACCGGGTGGGGGCATTCCGCACGGCGGTGGCCACGCTTTCCGCCCTCGACCCCGACGACGTCCGCCGCCGGGCCGAGCAGGGCCGGCTCCGCGACCTCAAAGGAGTGGGTGAGAAGACGGCACAGGTGGTCACCCAGGCGTTGGCCGGCGAAGTCCCCGACTACCTGGCCAGGTTGGAGGAAGACGCTTCTCCCGACGCCGCCGCGCCGCTCACCGGACGGGCGGCCGAGATCCGGGGTGAACTGCGCGGCGATTGCCACAGCCACTCCAACTGGTCCGACGGGGGCAGCCCCATCGACGAGATGGCCAGGGCGGCTCGCGACCTGGGTCACGAGTACATGGTCCTCACCGACCACTCCCCCCGTCTCACCATTGCCCACGGCCTCTCCCCCGACCGCCTGCGTCAACAACTCGAAGTGGTCGCCGCTCTGAACGAGGAGCTGGCGCCGTTCCGGATCCTCACTGGTATCGAAGTCGACATCCTCCTCGACGGCGGTCTCGACCAGGAGGAGGAGCTGCTGGCCTCCCTCGACGTCGTGGTGGCCAGCGTGCACTCGAAGCTGAGGATGGAGGCGCCGGAGATGACCAAACGGATGGTGGCCGCGGTGCAGAGCCCCCACGTCGACATCCTCGGTCACTGCACCGGGCGCCTCCTCGCCTCCTCGCCCGACACCACCGCGGGCCGGGGCCGCGGCCGGGGTGCCGGGCGGCCCGAGTCCAGCTTCGACGCCGGGGCGGTGTTCGCTGCGTGCACGGCCACCGGCACGGCCGTGGAGATCAACTCGCGCCCCGAACGCCTCGACCCCCCAATGCGCCTGCTGCGCCAGGCCCTGGCCGCCGGGTGCACCGTGTCGATCGATACCGACGCCCACGCCCCCGGCCAACTCGAATGGCTCACCAACGGCTGCGTGCGGGCCGCCGAGGCCGACGTCCCCCTCGAGTCGGTGGTCAACACCCGTTCCGCCGACGACCTGGTGGGCTGGGCCGCGTCGCATTAGTAGCCGTTCGTTGCTGAATTTCCAACACTGGGTGTTCGATATTCAGCAAAGAAGACCGAGGGTCAGCCGACGATCAGCACGGTTTCGGCGGGAACGACGGACTCGCCGCCATCTCTGAGTGGGACGGCCTGTTCCGAACCACTCAGGTTGCACACCACCGAGAGCGGGCCCCGTTCGACGACCAGCCACCCAGCGGCCTCGTCCCACCGGACGTCGACTTCATCGAAGCCGTTCCCGGCCAGGGCGGGCACCTCTCGCCGGAGGCGGATGAGGTCGCGGTGCCAGGCCAGCACCTCGGAGTGGGGGGAGCAACCCAGCTCGTCCCAGTCGAGACGCGAGCGGCGGAAGGTCTCGGGGTCTTGGGGATCGGGGACGTCGTCGGGCTCCCACCCGAAGGCGGCGAACTCCCGGCGGCGGCCCTCGCTCACGGCCCGCCCCAGCCCGGCGTCGCTGTGGTCGGTGAAGTACTGGAACGGCGTCGACGCCGCCCACTCCTCACCCTGGAACAACATCGGCACGAACGGTGCGCACAGCACCAGGGCAGCGGCAATCTTGACCCGCCCGGTTCCTATCAGGGCGCTCGACCTTTCACCGGCGGCCCGGTTGCCCACCTGGTCGTGGTTCTGGAGGAAACCGAAGAAGCTGCTGCCGTCAAGTCCGGTGGGCCGCCGCCCGTGGTGGCGTCGGCGGTGAGCCGATCGGCACCCGTCGTAGACGTAGGCCTGCTTGAGGGCTTTGGCCAACTGGGCCAGTGAACCGAAGTCGGCGTAGTAGCCCGTCCGCTCGCCGGTCAGCACGGCGTGCAGGGCGTGGTGGAAGTCGTCGCTCCACTGGGCGTCACAGCCCCACCCGCCGATGGCGGCGGTGCGCACGACCCGGGGGTCGTTGAGGTCGCTCTCGGCCACAACCCAGGCCGGGCGCCCGAGCGTGCCCGCCAACCGGTGCACCGAGTCGGCGATCTCCTCCACCACATGGACGGCCGAGATGTCGACGAGGGCGTGGACGGCATCGAGGCGAAGGCCGTCGAGGTGGTAGTCGCGGATCCACATGCAGGCGTTGTCGACGACGAAGGCGCGGACCTCGTCGCTGTCGGGGCCGTCGTAGTTGACCGCCTCGCCCCACGGGGTCGAGTACCGGTCGGTGAAGTAGGGCCCGAACTGCGGCAGGTAGTTCCCGTCGGGGCCGAGGTGGTTGTAGACGACGTCGAGCACGACGGCCAGGTTCCGGGCGTGGCACGCGTCGACCAGGCGCTTGAAGCCGGCGGGGCCCCCGTAGGCGGAGTGGGGCGCCCAGAGGTCGACGCCGTCGTACCCCCAGCCCCGGTCGCCGGGAAACTCGACCACGGGCATCACCTCCACCGCGGTCACGCCGAGGTCGACGAGGTGGTCGAGGTGGTCGACGGCCCCGTCGAAGGTGCCCTCGGCCGAGAAGGTGCCCACGTGCAGCTCGTAGACCACGGCATCGGCCAGAGGAGGCGCCCCCCAGCCTTCGTCGGTCCATGCGAAGGTCCCGTGGTCGACCAGCCGGGATGGCCCGTGCACGCCGAGAGGCTGCCAAGCGGATCGGGGGTCGGGCAGCGGTGGGCCGCCGTCGAGCGAGAAGGAATAGTCGCCATCGTCGACCGCGTCTTCGACGACGGTGCGGTACCAGCCCCGCTCGTCGGGCCCTTCCATGGCCACCCGGTGATCGCCCAGCACGACCTCGACGCGGCCCGCGCGGGGAGCCCAGACCTCGAAGCGCTGGCTCATTCGGCGGTCAGCAGCGCCATCGGGAAGCGGGCCAGCAGCCGTTCCAGGGCGGCTGGTCCTCCGAAGACCGCGCCACCGAGGGCGTCGGTCCATCGCCCCGGGGGCAGCGCCACGGTGGTATCGCCCCATGCCGAAGCGAGCCCGAGCACCAGGCGGGGGACGACAACGCACACCTGGCCGTTGCGGCAGAACGCCACCGCGTGATCGGCCTTCTCGCCGTCCACCGCCAGGGCCTCGTACGACGATCCGGCGGCGAACGCCGGGGCGCACGATCGGCGGATCCCCAAGGCCCGCTGGATCAACCACAGTTTGGAGGCGCCCTCGTCACCCGCCGAAGGGGGCCACACATCGTCGGCAGCACGGGAGACCACCTCGTCCAGAAGCCGACGACGCAAGGCATAGTCGACGGGGCGGCGGTTGTCGGGGTCGACGAGGCTCAGGTCCCACAGCTCCGACCCCTGGTAGACGTCGGGAACCCCCGGGGCGGTCGAGGCCAGCAGGACCTGAGCCAACGACGTCACCTGGGCCGGGCCCACGAGGTGGGCCATGAACGCGGCCAGGTCGGCGGTGAACCGCGGGTCGGCCACCACCGCCTCGACGAAGGCGGCAAGGGCCCGGTCGTAGTCGGGATCGGGCCGGGTCCACGAGGTGTGCTCCTTGGCTTCCCGGGACGCCTTGTCCATGTAGGCGACGGCCCGGTCGGCCGGCAGGGGCCAGGCGCCCACCAGCGTCTGGTAAAGGAGATACTCGGCGCCGCGGTCAGGAAGGCCGTCGACCTTATGGGCCTCGTTCATGGCCGACCACCGACGCACGGCCAGCGCCCACTGGTCGGGGATCTCCGACAGCAGTCCGATACGGGCACGCACGTCGGCACTGCGCTTGGTGTCGTGGGTGGCCAGGGCCAGCAGCGTCGAAGGCCAGGCCTCGGCCGCCCGGCGGTTCCATCGGTGGAACTCCTCCACGCTGGTGCCGAAACGGCCGGGATCACCGCCGACCTCGTTGAGCGACACCAGTCGCCGCCAGCAGTAGAACGCGGTGTCCTCCGCCCCCTTCGCCATCACGGGAGCTGTCAGCTGCTGGAACCGGATGGCCAGCTCCTCCTCGGCCTCACCCGGGACCCGAAGGGTGAGGACGTCGGTCAGGAAGTCGAACAGGTCGGGGTCGAGATCGGGACGACGCGACCGCGCCTCGTCGGTGGCCACGGCGAGATGGGCGATGTCGACATCGGTGGCCGGCTGGCCGGCACGGAGGTAGGTGCGGTAGACGGGAAAGCACGCCACCAACTCGGTGACGGCGGCGGCCAGTTCCGGCCGGGTGTAGTCACCGAAGCGCCGGTGGCGATCGCACGCGGCGACGGCCAGGTCGACGACGCGCCGGACGTCGGCAGCCAGCGCGTCCTGCATGACGAGGTGTTTCTTCTCGCGGACCACGTCGGCGTAGCTCTCGGGAGCGGCGGCGAACCGGGCGTGCAGTTCGGTGAGGGGCTTCTCGCCGGAGGCGTCCACGAACAGCCCGCCCACCAGGTTGAGGAAGTCGTAGCCGGTGGTTCCCGCCACCGGCCAGGTCGGCGGGAGCTCCTCGCCCGGCTCCAGGATCTTCTCCACCACGGCCCAGGCACCCCCCGACGCCTCGAAGAGGCGGCGTAGGTAGCCCTCGGGGTCGCGGAGGCCGTCGGGATGGTCGATGCGAAGGCCGGTGACGGCTCCCGAGGCGACCAGGCCGAGGATCAGCGCGTGGGTCTCCTCGAACACGTGAGGGAGCTCCATACGGAGACCGACGAGGGTGGAGATGTCGAAGAAGCGGCGGTAGTCGAGCTCCTCGGCGGCGACCCGCCAGTGGGCCAACCGGTAGTTCTGCCGGGCGATCAGGGCGTCGAGGGCGTCGGGCTCCGCATTGGTGGCGTCGACGATGTCGTCGACAGCCGCCGCCACCGCCGGCTGCTCCTCGAGGAGGCGGCGAAGAAGACCGCCCAGCACCTCCTTGTCGCGGTGACGCTCCCGGACGCTGCGACGGTCGGTGGCCGTCGCAGGCGGGAGGCGGCCGAGGGCGGTGGCGAGGGTGGCCAGCTCCTCGGACCCGCTACGGGCTGCCGCCCGGGTCAGGACGACATCGAGGGTTCGGGGTGAGATGGGGACGGCATGGTCGACGTAGCGCACTTCGAACGCCGACCCCTGACGGGCCAGGCGGAGCTGTCCGGCCTCCAGCAAGCGGCCGTAGTGGTCGCCCAGGATGGGCAGGAGGACCCGGTTGCCGGCCACCTCGGCGCTGGGCCTGAGCGGCCCTCTGAGCGGGGTGCTGGGCCTGAGCGGCCCTCTGAGCGGGGTGCTGGGCCTGAGCGGCCCTCTGAGCGGGGTGACTATCGGCCAGTCGATGTCGAAGGCGTCGGCCCACTGGCTCGATGGGCCGTTCTCGAGGACGTCCCACCACCAGGGGTTCTCCCGGCCCACCGCCGCCATGTGGTTGGGCACGATGTCGGCCACCTGGGACAGCCCATGGGCGGCCAGGGCCTGGGTCATGCGCCCGAACGCCTCGCTCCCGCCCAGCTCGACGTTCAGCCGGTGATGGTCGACCACGTCGTACCCGTGAGTGCTCCCCGCCGCGGCCTGGAGGTAGGGGGAGCAGTAGACGTGGCTCACGCCGAGGTCGGCGAGGTAGCCGGCGATGGCGGCTACGTCGTCGAACCCGAACCCGGCGTGCAGTTGCACCCGGTAGGTGGCCCGCGGGGCAACCTCGGCGACAACCGTGCTCGGGGACATAGCGGGCAACCTACCCAGACCCCGGCCCTACGATTGCGGGAATGCAGCTGCCCGTCATGCCGCCCGTCAAGCCCATGCTGGCCAAGCTCGCCCGCACCCTGCCCGAGGGCGACGACCTCGTCTACGAGCCCAAGTGGGACGGCTTTCGCGCCATCGTCTTCTGCGATGGCGACGAGGTCGAGCTGGGCAGCCGCAACGAGCGGCCGCTGACCCGGTACTTCCCCGAGCTGATCGACCCGATCCGGTCGATGTTGCCGCCGCGCTGCGTCCTCGACGGTGAGATCGTCATCGCGTCCGACCATGGCCTCGACTTCGAGGCCCTCCTCCAACGCATCCACCCCGCCGAATCACGCATTCGGCTGCTGGCCGCCCAGACGCCCGCCTCGTTCGTGGCGTTCGACCTGTTGGCCCTGGGCGACGACGATCTCCGGGGGCGCCCCTTCGGCGAGCGCCGGGCCCTGCTCGTCGGCGCCCTCGCCGAAGCCCGCCCACCGATGCACCTCACACCCGCCACCGACGATGCGACCGTTGCCGCCCAGTGGTTCGACCGCTTCGAGGGGGCCGGCCTCGACGGGGTGGTGGCCAAGCGGATCGACGTCGCCTATCGGGAGAACGAGCGGGTGATGCTCAAGGTCAAGCACCAGCGCACCGCCGACTGCGTGGTGGCCGGCTTCCGCTGGCACAAGAGCGGGGGCGTCGTCGGCTCCCTCCTGCTCGGCCTGTTCGACAAGGCCGGGGTGCTGCACCACGTGGGCGTGGCCGCGTCCTTCACCATGGCCCGACGTAGGGAGCTGGTCGACGAGCTGGCCCCATTTCGCGACAGTGCCCTCGACGGCCACCCCTGGGCGGCGTGGGCGACCGCAGCCGCCGAGGCAGAGGCCGAGGGGGGTGGACGTATGCCCGGTGGGGCCAGCCGATGGAACGCCAAGCGCGACCACTCCTGGGAGCCGCTGCGTCCGGAACTGGTGGCCGAAGTGGCGTTCGACCATCTCCAAGGCGACCGATTCCGCCACGCCACGCATTTCGAGCGCTGGCGCCCCGACCGCCAGGCCGCGTCCTGCACGTATGGCCAGCTCGACGTCGCCGTTCCCGAGGAGTTGGCCACCGTCTTCGAAGCGTGAGCGCAATGACGCCTGGTTAGGGCGTCGGGTACAAGGGGAAGACTTCACGAGACCGCCTTAGGAACGCCGGGAGAAGGCACATGACGGCGTCGAAGTTCGCCGAACCCATAGCGCTGCCCATCGAGCCGAGCGCGGCGCGTCGCCGGATCCATTCCTTTCTCGCCGACGAGGGCTGGGAGGGAGACAGCGACGATGTCGTCCTCGCCGCCCACGAGGCGCTCGTCAACGCCCGTCGCCATGGCGGTGCCGCCCTCCAGGCCGACCTGACCCTCGACCGCTCGGGTCTCGTCGTGAGGGTCTGGGACGCCGGGCCCGGCTTCGATCTGGCTGCCCACGTCTGTCGCCCACCGGACCCCTCGGCCGAGCGGGGCCGGGGCCTCTGGCTCATCGACCGCGTGACGACCACGTGCGAGGTCGACCGTGACGATGACGGCGTCGTTTTGGTCATGCGTTTCGACCGCCCGGCTTGAAATCACCGGGGCCGTCGGGCACATGCCCCGGTCCCCTGATACTTTTCTTCCCGCACAGGAGGACTTCTTTGGCACAGCAGGGGGGTCGGAGCGGTGAGGACGAGGATCTCCTCCAGCTCTACCTGAGAGACATAGGCAAGTACGCCCTCCTGACGAGGGCGGAAGAGGTCTGCCTGGGCGAGACCGCCGCCGCCGGCCGTCAGGCCGCGGAGGAACTGGCCAGCGGCCGCGGATCGCTCGGCGACGGCCACGACGCCCTCCTGGCCACCGTCCGTGCGGGCGAAGAGGCCACGCGGCGTTTCGTGCGGGCCAATTTGCGGCTCGTGGTCTCGATCGCCAAGAAGTACCAGGCGTCGGGCCTCCCCCTCCTCGACCTCATTCAGGAGGGCAACTTCGGCCTCATGCACGCGGTCGAACGATTCGACCCGCGGCGGGGGTTCAAGTTCTCGACTTACGCCACCTGGTGGATCCGCCAGACCATCTCCCGGGGCATCGCCAACACCGGTCGCTCCATCCGCCTGCCCGTGCACGCCGGCGACCAACTGCTGGCCATCCGCATGACCAGTTCGTCGCTCGAGGTGCAATTGGGCCGCATGCCGCGCCCCGACGAGGTCAGCCAGGCGTTGGGGATGCCACGCCGCAAGATCGAAGAGCTCACCCCGTTCCTCGCCGAGCCCGTGTCCCTCTCCGAGCGGCTCACCGACGGCGACTCCGAGCTCGCCGACTTGGTCGAGGACACAGCCACGCCGGCTCCCGACGAGGTCGTCTTCTCGTCGATGCTGCCGGCCCAGGTCACGGCCCTGCTCGCCATCCTGGAGCCCCGGGAGCGCGAGGTGCTCTGCCTGCGCTACGGCCTCGACCGAGGCAGTCCCCGCACCCTCGAGGAGGTGGGAGAGCGCTTCGGCCTCACCCGCGAGGGCGTTCGCCAGGTCGAGGTGAAGGCCATCGCCAAGTTGCGCCGATCGGCCAGCCGGGGAGTCCGCGACCTCCTGTCGGCCTGACCGGGTGCCTGACCAGGCACCGGAGCTCCACCGCCTGCTTCTCGTCGGCCGAGATGCACCCTAAGGGTTCAGAAGATAACTACCTGTGCATTCCGGAAGCCACCTACCAGCGGATTCTCATTATCGAATGCACAGGTAGTTATCTTTCTGACCCTAAGCTGGTTTTTTATCCGCCGAACCCGGCCGACGCCCAATGGCGAGGACCACGTTGAAGCCTTCGACACGAAACGGTCTCACCGCTCTCGTCGTGATCCTGCTCGGGGTCAACATCGCCGTGGTCGTGCACCGTCACGGACGGTCCGACCGAACCAAGGTGTCCGTCGCTCCGGCATCGACGACGACGACATCGCCCACGACATCGCCCACGCCCGACGCCACGGCCACGACCACCCCGCCGCCCTCGACCACCACCACACCCACCACCGGCCTGCCCGCCACCAGTCTCGTGCCGACGACGCCCGCCACCGAGGTGTCCCCGGTGCCGGCCGGCCCCACCGATACCGGCGGAACGGTCACGTCGACGGCTCCGCCGGCGACGATGGTGCCCGGGGCCACCACGGTGCCGGGCACCGGCGCCCTGGTTGACCCGGTTGCGCCCGGCGCCCTCCCCGAGCATCCCCACACCGGCGGCCACCCGCTGTCGCTGCTCGCGCTACTACTCGCCACGATCGGGCTGATGGGCCTACGGTTCACCAGACGCACCCGTTCCACCCCCAGCCGTTGAACAACGAAGGAGGAAACGCCAATGGCCACCTACATCATGATGATGAAGTTCATCAGCCCCGGTGTCGACTCGATCAGGGATTCCCACGCCGGGCGGGCCGCCGGCAAGAAGGCGGCCAAGGCGCTCGGCATCAAGTGGAAGCAGCAGTACCTGGTGATGGGTGAGTACGACATCGTCACCGTCGTTGAGGCCCCCGACGACGAGACCATGGCCAAGTTCGCCCTTATGGGCCTCACTGGCAGCCTCGACATCACCACGATGCGGGCCTTCAACGAGACCGAGACCGACAAGCTGGTGAAGGACCTACAGCCCCCACCCGGTTAGCCGGGGCTGGCTCCCGCAGGCTTGGCGTCAACCACCTCGACGACGAACCAGAGGGTTTCGTCGGGTGCGATGGTGGGAGGGTGGCCCTTGGAGCCATAGGCCTGGGCGGCGGGGATGCCGAGCAATCGCTGGCCGCCGACCTTCATGTCGGGGATCCCGTCCGTCCAGCCCTTGATCACCTGCTTGAGCGGGAAGGTGGCTGGCTGGTTACGCGAGAACGACGAGTCGAACACCTTGCCCGTCGAACAGCTCACGCCGATGTAGTTCACCGTGACCGTTTCATCCTTCGCCACGGTCGCACCGTCGCCGACCTTGAGGTCTTCCTTCACCAGGTCGGTCGGAGGAGGACCCACCTTCACGGGCACGGTAGGAGCCCCATTGGGGGCCGGGTCGGACATGGCGACACAGGGCTTGCCTGCGGCCGAGCCAGCGGCGGCCGCCACCGAGGTGGTGGGACCGGGGCTCGTGGTCGAGGTCGAGGTCGACACCTTGGTCTTGTCCGATCTGTCCCGGGTGAGCAGCACGATGACCACGACCGCCACCACGACCACGACGGCTGGGACGACGATCAGGAGCAGGCGACGGCGCGCCGCCTTGCGCCTGGCCGCCTCGGCGGCGGCGATCCTGGCCTCCCGGCCCGTACGACGGCGGTTGCGCTTCGATCCGGCCACCGGCGCAAGCTAACAGCCTCGCACGTCCGGGGGAGCGGGCCACTGGGCCGCGTGATTGAACCGGACGCCACCGGGAATACTCGTCATGCCTGAGAAACAGGTTCGAAACTTTGACGACCAGCCTCATATGCGCCCAAGGACCAACGCCAATGATCATCGAGCCAGAGGCGTGACATGACTGTCGCGACGATCCCCGCCTCGGGTGAGCTCACCGCTCCCCTCCTGCCAACCCCACGCGGCCCCCTCAGTTCGTTCGTGATCGAGGCGCTCCAGAGCCCCAGCCACCGCTTGGACTCCTGTCCGGCGATTGCCGACTCCTGGATGGCCGACGACTTCCAGCTCGCCCTGTACCTCTGCTACGAGCTGCATTACCGGTCGTTCGCCGGAGTCGACGAGCGCTGGGAATGGGAGCCGTCGCTCCTGTCGTTCCGTCGCGATCTCGAAGACCGCTTCGAGCTCGGTGTGCGCGACCTCGTCCCCGGTCCCCGTGGCACCGACGACATCGCCGCCGCGATGTGGGAGATGATCGCTTCGTCGTCGGGCCCCTCGCTGTCCACCTTCGTGGCCGAGCGGGCCACGCTCAACCAGTTGCGCGAGTTCCTGGTGCACCGTTCGGCCTACCAGCTCAAAGAGGCCGATCCCCACACCTGGGCCATCCCGCGCCTGGCCGGAGAGGCCAAGGCGGCCATGGTCCACATCCAGGCCGACGAGTACGGCAACGGGGTCGAGGCGGCCATGCACTCCTCCTTGTTCGCCGAGACGCTCGTGGCCGCCGACCTCGACCCGACGTACGGGGGCTACCTCGACCGGCTCCCGGCTACCACCCTGGCCACTGTCAACCTGGTTTCGCTGTTCGGCCTCCACCGGCGGTTCCGGGGAGCCCTCGTCGGGCATCTGGCCATCTTCGAGATGACGTCGATCGGACCCATGGGTCGCTACGCCGCCGCCCTCCGGCGGCTCGGGGTGGCACCCGGCGGGTGGCGGTTCTACGACGTCCACGTCGAGGCCGACGCCGAGCACCAGTTCGTGGCCGCCGATCGCATGGCCGCCGGACTGGCGGCCGCGGAACCTGCGTTGGTCGGCGACATCATCTTCGGCGCCGAGGCCATCATGGCCGTCGAGGGCCGCTTTGCCCGCCACCTCCTGACCAGCTGGGAGTCGGGCTCGTCCTCGCTCCGCTACCCCCTAGGCCGTCAGCCCGCAACGGGCGAATCCGAGGTGCCCTTCCGGCCCACGGGCTCGATGCCGAGGTCGCGGTAGGTGACCATGGCGACGTAGGGCACGCCGACGCCTTCGAAGAACCCCGCGGCCTGGTCCCCCCGATCGACGAGGGTGGTGGCGAAGACAACGGTGCCGCCCTCGAGGCCCACCCGCTCATAGGCGTCGAGGATGGAGCCGCCCGTGGTCACGACGTCCTCGACCAGCACCACCCGCATGCCCGGCGTGATGCGAGCCCCCTCGATCCAGCGGTTGGTACCCCGGCCCTTCGGCTCCTTGCGGATCAGGAACCACTTGCACCGCGCCGCGCCGGCCACGGCGAACGTGAACGGGACAGCCCCGAGCACCAGGCCCCCCACGGCGTCGAACTCGATGTTCGCTTGCTGGGCTGCGGCCACCATCGCCCGGCCCACGAACTCCAGGTCGTCGGGGTCGTCGACGGCCACCTTGGCGTCGATGAAGTCCCGGCTCATCTCGCCCGAGGCCAGCCGGATCGGTTCGGGAAGGTGCTGGAGCACAGTCGGATCGGTCACTATCTCGAGAAGGCGGGCAGAGAACTGCGACATGGACAGACGCTCCGGGACGGGGGTCTCTCAGCATGTTGGCTGAGCCGACGCTCGTCCAATTGACGGGTGAACCCAAAGGCGTGAGGGTTTGACCATGCCGCCGACCCAGTGCCGGAACGTCTCGGGGCCAGCATGACGAAGGTCCCGGGGACGACCGCCCCTGCCGCGGTTCCGTCCCCCGAGGTCGTCGAACCCCACCCGCCGTCACCCCGGTACGAGCGTTCCCCGGTCGTGTTGCTCCACCTGGTCGCGGCCGGCGTCGTGGTACTGGCGGGTCTGCTCGTGGCCATCCTCGTGCCCGACGCCGTGCTCGGGCTCGAGAGCGACGTGCTGTCGCTGTTCAGCCGGCTCCCGGGCCGCGCCGAACGGGCCGTCATCGGACTGGCTCAGTACATCACTCTGCTCTCGCTCGCCGTCACCGTGGTCGTGCTCGTGGCCGTGCGCGGCTGGCGGGCTCTCCTTGCCGCCGCCGTGGCCTCCCTGGCCGCGTTCGGAGCCATGTCGTTGGCGGACGCGGCCCTCGACCGGGCCACGCCCCCCGGCTTCCTGGTCGCCGTCTCCGTCCCGTCGTGGATCACCAGCTCTGCATTTCCCGATTCGCCCTGGGTGGCCGGTGGGGCGGCGGTGGCCACGGTGCTGAGCGCTTACTACGGCCGGCGCTGGGGACGGGTGGTCTGGGGCACCGTTGGCGTGCTGGCCGGCTTCCGTCTCATCACGGGCGCCGACGTGCCCGTCGACCTCGTCCTGGCCTTCGGCATCGGGTCGTTCCTGGCTGCGCTGACGTTGCTGGCGCTCGGCACACCGGTCCGGCGTTCGTCGGCGGCCCAGGTGACCATCGCCCTGGCCCGGTCCGGCTACCCCGCCGCACGCCTGGGCCGCGCCGCCCTTGACGCCCGGGGATCGTGCCCCTGGCTGGTGACGACGCTCGACGGCACCCAGCTGTTCGTCAAAGTGGTCGGCCAGGACCAGCGTGACGCCAGCCTGCTGTTCCGGATGTACCGCTTCCTGAGGCTGAAGAACGTGGGCGACGAACGGCCCTTTTCTTCGCTGCGGCGGGCGGTGGAGCACGAGGCTCTCGTGTCCCTCAAGGCCCACGACATCGGCGTCAACACCCCGCATCTGCGCAGCGTCGCCACCGTTGAACCCGACGGCATCCTGCTCGTCGAGGACGCCATCGAGGTGACGTCGCTCGACCAGTCGCAGGACGCGTTGGGAGACCCGCTCTTGCGCTCCATCTGGGGCCAGGTGGCGCTGCTGCGCGGCGACCGCATCGCCCATCGCGACCTCCGCTGCGCCAACCTGTTCGTCGACGGACGGGACGAGCCCTGGATCATCGACTTCGGGTTCAGCGAGCTGGCCGCGTCCGACCGTCTCCTCCAGGCCGACGTCGCCGAGTTGCTGGCAGCCACCACCGAGGAGGTCGGCCCGACCCGGGCCGTCGGCGCGGCTGTCGACGTACTCGGCCCCGATGCGGTGGGCGACTGCCTGCCGATGCTGCAGCCGCTCGCATTCTCGGCCTTGACCCGAAAGGCCCTGGCCAAGCGCAAGGGCCTGCTCGGAGAGTTGCAAAACGAGGTGCGAACGCGCACGGGGGTGTCCGAGGTCGCCTACGAGGCCCTCCGCCGCATCCGTGCCCGCACCGTGTTGACGCTGGCCTGCTGCCTCCTGTCGCTCTATGTGCTCATCCCCGAGTTGGCCGAGGTCGAGGGCATGCCCGCCCAGTTGCGCAATGCCGACTGGTGGTGGATCGCGGCCGCCATCGCCCTCTCGTTCACGAGCTACATCGGCGCCGGCCTCAGTCTGATGTCCGCGTCGACCATCCGGGTCGCGATGCAGGAGACCTACGTCGTCAGCCTGGGGGGATCCTTCGTCAACCGGATCACCCCGGCCGGCATGGGGGGGCTGGGGATCAACATTCGCTTTCTCCAGAAGACGGGCAACGAAACCGCGGCGGCGGTGTCGGCCGTCGGCGTCAACGGTGTCCTCGGCGTGGTGGTGCACATGTCACTCACCGCCCTGTTCCTGCTCTGGGCCGGCCGGGAGTCGAATTTCCACCTTCCCTCGGTGCCGAAGAGGCCGCTGCTCATCGGCCTGGCGATCCTGGTCGTCGGCGTCGGTGCCGTGTTCCTGGTGCCGTGGTGCCGGCGCACCGTCCTGGGCCCACTCACCCGCATCCTGCGCCAGGCATGGTTGGGAATCGCTTCGATCGCCCGCCGGCCGTCGCGGCTGGTGGGCATGGTCTGCGGTGGCCTCATCGTGAGCCTTACCTCCCTGGTCGGGCTCTACGCCGGCGTGCAGGCGTTCGGAGGCGACCTCGGGTTCGCTGCGGTGGGGGCGTCGTACTTGGCCGGTTCTGCGGTGGGACAGGCCGCCCCCACTCCGGGCGGTCTCGGAGCGGTCGAGGCCGCCCTCATCGCCGCACTCGTCGCGTTCGGCCTGAACAAGGAGGACGCGGTGCCTGCGGTGCTGACCTTCCGGCTGGCCACGTTCTGGGTACCCATCCTGCCGGGTTGGCTCGCCTTCGAGTCGCTCACCCGTTCCGGCAAGCTGTAGGTCAAGACCCCCGAGCGTTCTTGGCGCGCTGAACGACGTCGGGGGGTGATGAGCGCGCCAAGAAGGTGGGGGTTCGGCTCGCTTCGCGCGCCTCGCGGGCGTGGTAGCTCGAGCGGGTGAGCGGCGAGGCCTGGACGTGGGCGAAGCCCAGCTCGTGGCCCCACTCGGCCAGCTCGTCGAATTCCTCCGGACGCCACCAGCGGGCGACGGGCAGATGCTGGGCGGTGGGCCTCAGGTACTGGCCGACGGTGACGATCTCCACTCCCACGGCGCACAGGTCGGCCATGGCGGCACGAACCTCGTCGGGCTCCTCGCCCATGCCCACGATGAGGCCCGACTTGGTGGTGAGGCCGGCGACCCGGGCTCGGGCCAGTACGGCCAGGCTGCGGGCGTACGACGCCTGGGGTCGCACCGCCCGCTGCAGGCGGGCCACGGTCTCCAGGTTGTGATTGAACACGTTGGGCTTCGCCGCGAAGACGATGTCGAGGCTGGCGGGCTCACCCCCGAAATCGGGGACCAGCACTTCCACGTCGGTGGCCGGACAGCGCCGGCGGATGGCGGCGATGGTGGCGGCAAAAGCGACCGCTCCCCCGTCGGGTACGTCGTCGCGAGCCACCGCGGTGACCACGGCGTGCGCCAGGCCCATGGTGGCGACCGCCTCAGCCACCTGTTCGGGTTCATCGGCATCGAGGGCCTCCGGATGCCGGGTGTCGACCAGGCAGAAACCACACGACCGGGTGCAGCGGGTCCCGTTGATCATGAACGTGGCCGTGCCCGCCGTCCAGCACTCGGAGATGTTCGGACATCCCGCCTCCTCGCACACGGTGTGCAGGTCGAGGTCGCGCATGGTGCGGCGCACCTCCCGGTAGCGGGGCCCGAGGTCGGCTTTGGCCCGCAACCACGACGGCTTGGGCTCGGTCATCCTCACGCCCGTTTCGGTATCGACTCCGGCCCGGGACAACCGGCCGAGGAGGCGGACGGCGACGCCGCTCGCCCCGTCGCCAACCGCACTGTCGCCGGAGAACCCGGCCAGGTCGCCGGACGTCGCTGGTCCGGTGACGTCCTGGCGCTCCACCGTCCCGTCGCCCCAGAGCCCGGCGGCCCGGGCCACCACGGCGTCGACCACGTCGGCCATGTCGACCATGACGCCCTCGGCCGCCATCGAGGTGACCGCCTTGTCAGGAATGCCGCAGGGGACGATGTGACCGAAGAACGACAGGTCCGGGTCGACGTTGAGGGCGAAACCGTGCATGGTTCGCCCCCGGCTGCGCCGTACGCCGATGGCGCACACCTTGCGGGGGTCGGGCCCAGCGGGGTCGACCCACACTCCGGGGAACCCCTCGAGCCGGCCCGTTCCGGCCAGGCCCAGGTCGGTGCAAACGTCGATCACCAGTTGCTCGACCGACCCGACGTAGGTCGGAGTGGCGCCGGGGCCGTTGGGCACGGACAGGATCGGGTAGCCGACGAGCTGGCCGGGCCCGTGATAGGTGACCTCGCCACCGCGGTTCGTGGTTACGAGCTCGGCTCCCACCGACACGGGGGAAACGAGCACGTGGGCCAGCGACGCCCGCAAACCGAGCGTGTACACGTTGGGGTGCTCGAGCAGGAGCAGGTGGTCGGCATCCGACCACGTATGGAGGGCCTGCTGAACGGCGTGGGCATCCTGGAACCGGACCCGGCCGAGCCACCGGACCCGCAAGGGCCCTTCCCGGCGGTGCCGCTGCGCCGCGGGATCGCCGGGCTCGGCCAGAACCACGCTCAAAGCTCCTGAGACCAGTTGCGGGTCTCGAGGATCTGGCGGCAGCGGCCGAGGAACGCCGAGGCGTAGGCGCCGTCGAAGGCCCGGTGGTCGAACGACAACGCCAGGTTGCCCACCGGGTGGATGGCCACGGCGTCGGAGCCGTCGGCCAACTCGACGGCGACGGGCCGCTTGCGCACCCCGTCGGTGGAGAGGATGGCCACCTGGGGCTGGTTGATCACCGGGGCGGTGAGGAACGTGCCGAACGGTCCGGGGTTGGTGATGGTGAAGGTGCCGCCGGAGATGTCGTCGGCCTTGAGGTCGTGCGACCGGGCTCGGGCAGCCAGGTCGGCGAGGTCACGGGCGATGGCGCTGAGCCGTTTGCCGTGGGCATCGCGCACGACAGGGACGATGAGGCCTTCGTGGGCCAGGTCGACGGCGAATCCCAGGTGCACGCGCCGGTGCAGGATCAGGGTGTTGTCGCCCACCGAGGAGTTCACGTCGGGGAACTCGGCGATGGCGTCGACCACGGCGCGCGAGACGAATGGCAGGTAGGTGAGGGAGAAGCCCTCCGTGGCCTTGAACCCGACACGCTCGGCCAGCCGCACCCGGTCGACGTTGGCGAAATCCACCTCGGTGACAGTGAGCACGTGGGCCGAGGTGGCCTGGGAGCGAACCATGTGCTCGGCGGTCCGGCGGCGGATGTTGGAAAAGGGGACGATGGTGTCGTCCTCTCCGGGCCGGGCGGGGGTCGAAGCCGGCCCGGGGGTCGAGGCGGGCGCGGGCTTCGAGTCGGGCACAGCCGCGGAGCGGCGTTGCGCCGCCGGTTCGGCCGTCTTTGGGCCCTGGTTGGCCGCCACCGCCCCCTTGTCGATGAAGCCGAGCACGTCGGCCCTGGTGACCCGTCCGCCCTGGCCGGTACCGGGGATGACTGCGGCATCGAGGTCGTACTCGGCGATGAGCCGGCGTACGACCGGCGAGAGCAGGGCCGCTCCTCCCTCCCGGCGAGGACGATCGGAAGCCGGAGCAGCGGGAGCGGACGCGGCCGTCTCGGGCGCCGGCTCCGTCTCGGGAGCGGGCTCGGAGGCGCCGGCCGCAGCCTCGGCCTCGACCTCGGGTGCGGGTGCTGGCTCCGACGAGCTACCGGCGGCCACCTCGTCCTCGGTGACGACGGCCAGGCGGGTGCCCACCTCGACGGTCTCGCCCTCGGCCACGAGGATCTCGGCGAGGAAACCTTTGGCCACCGAGGGCACTTCGGAGTCGACCTTGTCGGTGGAAACCTCGAACAGGGTCTCGTCGACGGCGACGGGGTCGCCCACCTTCTTGAACCACTTGATGATCGTGCCCTCGACGACGGTCTCGCCGAGTTGCGGCATGGTGATGTCGGCCATTAGCCGTGCAATCTCCTTCCGGTGAGCGACATCACGGTTTCCCCGAACGTCTCGGACAAGGTTGGATGCGGGTGGACGTACTGAGAGATCTCTGCGGGTGTGGCCTCCCAGTTCACCGCCAGCCAGCCTTCGGCCAGCTGCTCGGTGACCATGGGGCCCACCATGTGGACGCCGAGGAGGCGACCGGCCGAACCGTCGGGCTGCTTCTCGGCGATCACCTTCACCAGGCCGTCGGGCTCACCGATGATGAGGGCCCGGCTGTTGCCCGTGAACCGGTGCTTGGCCACGGCTACTTCGAGGCCGGCGTCAAGGGCAGCCTGCTCGGACAGGCCGGCGAAGGCCACCTCCGGGGAGCAGTAGATGCACCAGGCCACCTTCTGGTAGTCGACTGGGATCGGCTTCTCGCCGAGCATGTGCTTGACGGCCACGATGGCCTCGGCGAAGCCCACGTGGGCCAACTGGGGCGTGTTCACCAGGTCGCCGAGGGCGTAGACGCCGGCCTCGGCGGTGCTCAGGTTGCCGTCGACCACCACGAACCCCCGGTCGTCGACCTCGACCGCCGTGCCGTCGAGGCCGAGGGTCTCGGACAACGGCCGGCGCCCGACCGACATCACCACCATGTCGACGATGACCGACTCGCCGTCGCCGAAGGACACGCTCGTGCGATCTTCGGCGGGAGTGTGGGAATGCACGGCGACGTCGGTGTGCACGTCGATGCCCCGCTTCTCGAACGAGCGCATGACCACCTTGACCACGTCGGTGTCGCAACCGGGGAGGAGCCGGGGAAGGGCCTCGAGAAGCGTGACCTTGGTCCCGAGGTCGGCCATCATCGAGGCGAATTCGCACCCGATGGCACCGCCGCCCACCACCACGGCCGTTTCGGGAAGCTGTTCGAGGTCGAGCACCTCGTCGGAGGTGCACACCAGGCGCCCGTCGATGTCGAAGCCGGGGAGGGTGCGGGGCACCGAGCCGCTCGCCAACACCACGTTGGTGCCGCCCAGCTCAGTACCGTCGTCGACGGTGACCACCCGATTGGGGCCAAGGGTGCCGGTGCCGGCGAACATGGTGATCCTGCGGCTCTTCATAAGGCCCTGGAGGCCCTTCCAGAGCTGGTCGACGACCTGGCGCTTGCGCCCCTGGGAAATGGCGAAGTCGAGGGTGGGCTGATCGGCCTGGACACCGAACTCCCGAGCCGAGGTCACCGTGCGAAAGACGCTGGCCGTCTCCAGGAACTGCTTGGCCGGGATGCATCCCCGGTGGAGGCAGGTTCCGCCCACCTTGTCGCGCTCGACCAACGCCACCGAGAGCCCGGCGGCCGCGCCGTAGAGGGCCGCGCCGTAACCACCGGGGCCACCGCCGATCACTACCAGGTCGAATTGCTGGGCCGAGGGAACCACCTCCAGGGGGTGGGGCCAGCGTACCTATCGCAGGCGTTGCCCTAGACGGGGGTCGGGACGGCCACGTCCACTCCTGCCACTCCTGCCGCTTCGTGCAGAACGGCGGCCACGCTCAGCACGCCGGCCACGCCGACGGCCACGCCGGCGAGGGCATCGGTGGCGTAGTGCCGGCCCAGGCCCACGACGGCGACGCTCACCAGTATCGGCACCAGGGCCGCCAACGGCGTCCCCACGGCGAGGGGCCCGAGGCCTCCCCAGCGGAACACGAGCAACAGGACGAGGGCGGCGACCACGCCGGCATCAGTCGCGTGCCCGGAGGGGAACGCCAGCACCCCGTCGATGTGGCGGTCGACGAGGGGCTTGCCCACCAGTTCGGTGAGACCGATGCCGACGATGGGCCCGGCCACACAGATGCCGGCGGCCACCAGGTCGCGACGGACCAGAGCCACGCCGGCAAGGACGGCGGCCACGACCAGGACGAGGTAGGGCGAACCCAGGTCGACCGATTTCTGGAACACCGACTTCGAGCCGGTCTCGGAGATGTCGGTGGCCGAGAGTGCCTGTGAGACCCGCGGTGAGTCGACGACCCGTGTGGCCTTCTTGTCGACGGGGAGGGGCTTGTCGCCGTTGTGCACCCGGAAGCCCATGACGACGACCATGGCGAACAGGACGGCGGCGGCGACCGCCAACTGCCGCCGCGGGAGCGCGTGCGAGCGCGCCGTCCTCTCGGGCATGACCGCGATGCTAGAAGGCGAGCCTGTGAACCTTCTGGCAGCGCGTTTCGAGGCCTGGGCTAGCGGGTGGCCATGGTGGCCTGGAGCGCGAAGGCCACGAGGATCACCAGGCCGGTGAGCATGGCCACGACGATCAGCTTGCGTGTGCTCACGAGCGAGGACCGAAGCAGAGGGGAGGCCCGCAGCGACCGAGGGTCACGGCTGGTCGGGGCGGGGAAGGGGCTTGCGGCCGGGGAATCCCTCTTCGGGGAGGTGCCACCAGGACAGTTCCTCCTCGCCCAGTCGCCAGCACAGGTAGTACACGACGCCGTCGCTCCCCTGGGCGTGGAAGTCGATCAGCCCGGTGGTGGCATCGCGCAGGATGATGTCGCCCTCGTTCAGCTCCTCGTAGGCCTCCTGGGCCTCGACCATGGGAGAACGGTCGCCGTTGGTCGACCCGACGGTGCCCGTCCGGGACTGGGCGGCGAAGTGGATCTTCTCCACCAGTTCGCCCAGGCGGGGAAGGTAGGCGCGGGCCTCTTCAACTGTCCAGTAGCGCACAGGGGCTAGCCTAAGGGGCGACGCAGGGGAGCTCGGGTGCCGGGCTGAGAGGCGGACACAATCAGGTCCGCGACCCTCCACTCGACCGGCCCGACAATGCGGGCGAAGGGAGCGTTGGTGCCAGATCCGCTCGACCCAGACCCGCTCGGGCCAGACCCGCTGGTAATAGCAGGGCGGGCGTTCGGCTCCCGTCTGTTCCTGGGCACCGGCAAGTTCCCGTCCAACGCTTCGCTGACGGCCGCCATCAAGGCGTCGGGCACGGATATGGTCACCGTGGCCCTGCGCCGGGTCGACCCCGGCGCCGACGAGGACATCCTCGACGCCGTGACCCAGGGCCAGAGCAGCCCTCTGAGCGGGGAGCCGGCAGGCCCGTTGTTGCTCACCAACACGAGCGGCGCCGACGATGCCGAAGAGGCGGTGCGCCTGGCCCGCCTGGCCCGGGCCGCGGGGCTTCCCACCTGGATCAAGCTCGAAGTCACTCCCGATCCGCGGTACCTGCTCCCCGATCCGGTCGAGACCCTGAAGGCCGCCGAGGTGTTGTGCGCCGAGGGGTTCACCGTGTTGCCTTATGTCAACGCCGACCCGGTGCTGTGCAAGCGGCTCGAGGAGGTCGGGTGCGCCACGGTGATGCCCCTCGGGTCGTGGATCGGCTCGAACCAGGGCCTGCGCACGCGTGGCGCCATCGAGATCATCATCGAGCAGGCTCTCGTGCCCGTGGTGGTCGACGCCGGCATCGGAGCCCCGTCACAGGCGGCCGAGGCGATGGAGCTCGGTGCTTCGGCCGTGCTGGTGAACACCGCCATCGGCACAGCTGTCGACCCCGCGGCCATGGCCGGCGCGTTCCGCCTGGCCGTCGAGGCCGGCCGACGGGGCTTTCTGGCCGGGCTGCCGGCCCCGTCGTCGGTGGCCGAGGCGTCCTCACCGCTCACCGGGTTCCTGAACTAGTGCGGCACTGAGTGGCGAGCATCCCCGTCGCCCTGGAAGCCAGGCCCGACGAGCTGCCGCCGGAGTCGGCTGCGGCCGACCTGTTGGCGTTGATCGACACCGACCTCGATCGCCTGCTGACCCGTGCCGCCACGGCCGCACCGGCCGATGTCGACCGGGCCCTCGCCGCCACCCATCCGGGGCTCGACGACCTGGCTGTCCTGCTGTCGCCCGCCGCCGCCGTCCGACTCGAAGACCTGGCCGCCGCCGCCCACCGCCTCACCGTGCGGCGCTTCGGGCGGGTGGTGCGCCTGTTCGCCCCGCTCTACCTCTCCAACGAGTGCGCGTCGACCTGCACCTACTGCGGCTTCTCTGCCGGCAACGACATCGTGCGCCGCACGCTGTCACCCACCGAGGCCGGCGGCGAGGCACGGGTCCTTCGGGAGCGTGGCTTTCGCCATGTGCTCCTCGTGTCGGGCGAGCAGGCGCGCGTCGTCTCCCGCGACTACCTGGCCGACTGCGTCCGGGCCGTGGCGGCCGAGGTGCCGTCGGTGTCGGTCGAGGTGCAGGTCTGGGACACGGCCACCTACCGGCGCCTGGTCGATGCCGGGTGCGAAGGACTGGTCGTCTACCAGGAGACCTACGACCGCGGCACCTACGCCACCACCCACCTCAAGGGCAAGAAGCGCAACTACGACTGGCGCCTGGGCGCACCCGACCGGGGGGCCGAGGCGGGGATGCGCCAGCTCGGCGTCGGTGCCCTCGTCGGGTTGCACGGCAACTGGCGGGCCGACGCCCTGACCACCGCCGCCCACGCCCAGGCCCTCGTCCGCCGCTGGTGGCGCTGCCAGGTGACCATCTCGGTTCCCCGCCTGCGCCCGGCCGCGGGCGGCTACCAACCGGCGTCGCCGGTGTCCGACCGCGAAATGGCCCAGTTGGCCTGCGCCCTGCGCCTGGTGCTCCCCGACGTCGGCCTGTCGCTGTCGACTCGGGAATCGCCTGCCCTACGCGACGGGCTCCTCCGACTGGGCTTCACCCAGATGTCGGCGGGGTCGCACACCGAGCCGGGGGGCTACTCAGAGCCGACCGACGCCGAGCCTCAGTTCGAGATCAGTGACACCCGGACGCCGGACGAGGTCGCCGGGGCCCTACGCCGCGCCGGCTACGAGCCGGTGTGGATGGACACCATCGGCGCCCGCCGGCCCAGGCTGCCCACGGGGCCGACATGACCGCGCTCCTGTCCCTGGTCGCCGAGGAGGCGCCGTCGTCGATCTCCTCGGGCGACCAGTGGCGGGCCGCCATCGTCCTGGGCGCGTGCCTGCTGGTCATGGCCCTCCTGGCCGCGTTGGCCGTCCGCCAGGCCCGGCGGCGCAACCACCCACGAACTGGGCAGGATCAACGCCCCCCCGGGGGGGGACCTCAAACCTGACCAGAACGGTCGCACCAGCCGCTGATCACCCTGACGAGCTCGGGCAGGGCAGCGATGGTGGCGTCGGGCTGCACGTCGTAGGGCTCGGCCAACGGGTTGGGCCGCAGGACGGTCCGCATGCCGGCGGACTTGGCTCCGGAAATGTCGTCGAAAAGACGATCGCCGACGAACACGGCGCGGCTCGGGTCGTCGACCCCGACGGCCGCCAGGGCGGCAGCGAAGGCCTCGGGATGGGGCTTCTGGTACGGGAGCTCGCTCGTGTACAGCCGGGCGTCGAGGAGAGGAGCCAGGCCGTCGCGCTCGAGGAAGTGCTCGTGGAAGGCCCGGGGCCAGTGGGTGTTCGAGAGCAGTCCCAGGCGGAGGCCCGCGCCCCGAAGCGCGCTCAGGGTGGGAACGGCGTCGGGGTCGTGGCGTACATGGGGAGTCCAGCCGTCGAGATAGTGGACGGCGGCCTCTTCGAACAGCGCCTCGGCCACGTCGAGATGGAGCTCGGCGGTGGCGGCGGCCAGGAGGTCGGCCAGGGTGGCGCTGCGCTGGTGGCTGGCGGTGGTGGCCCAGAAGGCGGCCTCGACGTCGACCATGCGTGCCGTCAGCTCGTCGGCGTGATCGGGAGCGAGGTGCCGGGCGGCCAGCGCCCAGGCGTCGACCAACTCGGCCTCCACGAACACCGACAGGGTCCCGCCCCAGTCGAAGATCACCGCGTCCACCGCCGTCGTCGCGGTCACGACTCCCATCTTCGCGGCTTCCCGCCCGTGTCGACCGAGAGCCAGGCCAGCGCCAGTTCACGGAGACGGTCGAGGCCGACGTTCTTCGCTGCGCTCACCCAGACGATCTCCGAAGGCGCAAGATCGCAGGCGGCGGCGAGCTCGTGCTTGCGCTTGTCACGGGCCGACGACTTCACCTTGTCGTGCTTGGTGGCGACCACGGTGTACGGACGGTCATAGGACCGGAGCCATTCGAGCATCTGGATGTCGAGCGGGGTGGGGCCGATCTCGCCGTCGACGAGGACGAGGATCATGGCGATCTGCTGTCGCTCGAGGAGGTAGCGCTCCATGGTCTTCTGCCACGATGCCCGGATCTTCGCCGATGCCGAGGCGTAGCCGTAGCCGGGGCAGTCGACGATCGTGCCCCCGCCGTCGACGTCGAAGAGGTTGAGCAGGCGGGTGCGTCCGGGCGTCTTCGAAACCCGGGCCAGGGCCTTCTGGGCACCCAGGGCGTTGAGCAGAGACGACTTGCCCACGTTGGAACGTCCGACCACGGCCAGCTCGGCGCTGGTGTCCGGGAGTTGGCTCAGATCGTCGGCCGACTTCACGAACCGAAGCTGCAATCGGGCGGTCATCGTCCTGACAGTCTCCCGTACGGGGAATGGCGCCGCGAGAGCAACGACGATCCCCGTCGGTAGGCTTCCATGACCGGAGTCGGCGCGTCAGGAGTCTCACGCCCGGTCTGCTTGGCTTGACCCGCACATGCGCATCTACTGGTACTGGCCCTTCGCCCGTGAAGCGGACATCGGCCTCGCTCCCGCCGTTGCCGAACCGGGTGACTCTCTCCTGGTCCATGCCATCGACCGTCCCGGCTCACCTCAGCCAGGCAGTCGTGACAGGTGGCGGGTGCAAACCAACCTGCCCGATGTTCGCCCCCTGGATCCTCGGACCCCGAGATGGTTCCTCGACCGGACCGCCACGTACACACAACGGGCCCGACTGCGACGACGGGCCATCGTCGCCGGTGACTACGACATCTGCCACCTGTTGTTCTTCAACTACTTCACCGATGGCCTGGATCCCACCCCGCCCGCTCGTCGGTGCCGATCGTGGCAAGTGTCCACGATGTCCGTCCCCATCAGAGCCGGTTCCCCTCGGCCGTGCAGGATTGGCTGCTCCGCCATGAGTACCGGCGGGCGGACCATCTCGTCGTGCACCACGAGTGGACGCGCCACGACCTGGCCGCGTCGTTCGCGATCGGGTCAACAATGGCCTGTCCGCGCTCCTCGCCACCATCGACCGGCTGGCCGACGAGCCCGACCTGCGCTTCCACTTCGCCGGCCGAGGGGACGCCCACCTGGAGCGGCTGGTAGCAGAGGCGGCGGCCGTCGACGGCCGGATCACGGCTGAGATCGGATGGGTCGACCCTGCCCGCAAGGCGGCCCTCTACCGGCGGGCCGCGCTCGTCGTGCTCCCCTACTCTCAGTTCGCGTCCCAGAGCGGCGTGCTGCACGACGCCTACGCCTACCGGGTCCCCGTCGTGGCCACCGACGTGGCGGCCCTCGGCGACACCGTGCGCGAGGACGGGACCGGATGGGTCGTGCCCCCGGACGACCCGGAGGCCCTGGCCGCTGCCATCAGCGCAGCTCTGGCGGACGGTGCCGCCTGGTCGTCGGCCCGCTCGGCAACCGACTGTGTGGCGCGCGAGCGCAGCCAGGCCAATATCGGGCTTGCCCTGAGGTCGCTCTACGTACGGGTCCTCAGCTCGGCCGAGCAGATCTACGGGACCGATGACATCGAGGTCGGCCTACGGCTGTGGCTCGCGGGCTCTTTGGCGACATTCGAGCCCGCCGCCGTCGTCCACTATCGCAACCGCACCGAGACCAGACAGCTGTGGCGTCAGGGGCTCCTCTACGGACGGTGCCGGCCCCTCGTGGCCCGGCGCCTGGTCAGGCGGGGCGGCAGAGACCTCGGCGGTTCGCGGAGTGGAAATCGTGGGCCCACCTGCTCGCCCAGCTTCCGGAGGCCACCTTCCCCGAGGGCCGGGCCCTGCTGGCGTGGACCGCCGGTAACCGGTTCGGACACCTGACAGGCAGCGTCGAACACAGGGCTGTGCTGCTGTGAGCACGGGTTCCACGGCGCCGGTGCTGCTGACCGGCATGCCCCGATCCGGTACGACCTGGGTCGGACGGGTGTTGACCGCGGACCCGTCGGTGTTCGAGGTCTACGAACCCTTCAACCCCGAGAACCGCCGCAGGCTCTTGCTCGGCCGTCCGGCCGGGCACCTGGCCCAGACACCCCTCTCGTCGTCTCCGACGACCTTCGGCGGTCGGTGGAACGCATGTTGGCCCAACGGGTGGAGCCTCCTCGGGGCCCCGACGTTCGTAAGCCGAGACGGCTTCTTCGCGATCTGGGCGAGATTCCGCGGCTCCTAACCGCGAAGCGCCGCCACTCGACCGTGGTGATCAAGAACCCGACCACCGGTCACCTGGCGGCCTGGCTGCACTGGGACTTCGGCGTGAGGCCGGTGGCTCTCGTCCGGCACCCGTGCGGGAACGTCGCGGGATACGTGCGCATGGGCTGGTCGGGGGTGAGCGACGTTCTCGCCCGACCGGGGTGGGCGGCCCAATTGACGCCCGACGACCGGGAGTACGTGGAGCGCCACGGGACCGATGTCAAGGACGACCCCGTGCTCTCGGCCGCCCTCGAATGGCGCGCGATCAACGGCATGCTGCTGGCGTTACGCGAAACTATCCCCGAGCTCGTGGTCACCCGATACGAGGACCTCGCCGGCGACCCGGAGAAGCGCTTCCCCGCACTGGCGAACCAGCTTGGCCTCCGGTGGGCGAAGGCCAACACGGCGACCCTCGCCGAGCTGCGGGGGCCAGTGCTCGACCAGGTCGCACTGGGCTCGACGCAGCACGACCTGAACCGCGACCCGGTGACAGCCGCTTGGTCCTGGCAAAACCGGCTCAGCCAAACCGACGTCGACCGGGTGTTGGAGCACGCCGGCCCCCTGGTCGGCGAGCTCGGTTACGGGCCATGAAACCGGCCTGACCGATCCCGGCCAGGCCATCGTCTCGGGACGGCGGTCAGGGCACCATGGCGACCAGGAAGAGCGACTGGCCGAACTCGGTCCGGTAGCGCTCCTCGACCTTGCGCAGCCGGGGCACGACGGCGCGGTCGTACAAGCGCACCTTTGCCGCCTCAGTGGGCACCTGCTTCAACTTCGTGGCGAGGAGCCACCAGGCGATGGCACCGAGCTGGTTCACGTAGCGAGCCTCGATCACGCGGAGGCCGGCCGCCTCGACGTTGCGGGCCAGATGGGCCCGGTCGTAGCGCCGGTAGTGACCGACGGCCCGGTCGAACGGGCTGTAAAGGCGCTCGAAGGCGGGCACGTACAGCACCACGTAACCGCCCGAGCGGACCAGGCCACGTACCTCGTTGAGGGCGTCGGCGTCATCGGGGAGGTGCTCGAGGACGTTGACCAGGACGGCTGAGTCGTAGCCGCCGGCGTCATCGTGGTCGAACAGGTCGAGGTGGCGGACCTCGACACCTTCGGTATCGGCGAAGCGCTTTGCGAGCACGCCCAAACAGCGCTCGGAGATGTCGGTGGCCGCCACTCGGGCACCGACCTGGGCGAAGCGGGCGGTGAGGTCGCCATGTCCGGCACCGACCTCGAGGACCCGGCCACCGAGGTAGGGACGACACAGGTCGGCGATCCAGTCCGTGTAGTTGGGAGCGTTGGCACCGAGCGAGTCAAGGACGGTGGCCAGCTCGGCGTCGGCGGAGGCAAAGTCGGCGGGCGTCCGACTCGGCGCGGCCAGATTCCGCCGTGGGAGGTTGTACCGACCGATGCACCAGAGGGCCCGAACACCATCGCGCCAGTCGATCTTCTTACCCTCGGCGTAGGTGCGCCCGGCATAGGAGATACCGACCTCGTACACACGCCACCCACCCCGGGCCACCTTGGCGGTTATCTCCGGTTCGAAGCCGAAACGGTCCTCCTCGATAACCAGGTCCTCGAGGACTTCCCGCCGGAACGCCTTGTAGCACGTCTCCATGTCGGTGAGGCTGAGGTCGGTCGCCATGTTCGAGAGGACGGTCAGGAACCGGTTGCCGACCGAGTGCCAGAAGTACAGGACACGGTGGGCGCCCGTGCTCAAGAACCGCGAGCCGTAGACCACATCGGCCTTCCCGTCGAGCAGGGGCTCCAGCAGGGTCCCGTACTCCCTCGGGTCGTACTCGAGATCGGCGTCCTGCACCACGACGTAGGGCGACGATGATTCGCCGAGCCCACGTCGGATGGCGGCACCCTTTCCCAAATTTCGGGGCTGTCGTACGAGGCGAAGGCGGTCGTCTCTTACCGCCTCAGCGGCGCTGGCCGAGCCGTCGGTCGAGCCGTCATCGACTACCACCACCTCGGCCGTCCACGGTTGCTCGAGCACCTTGGCCAGCAGCTCGGTGATGGTCGACTCCTCGTTGAAGCAGGGGACGACGACGCTGAGGCAGGGAAAGGGTTCGTGGGGCACGGTCGTATTGTGGTCCCAAGGAAGGGGTCCGTGTCGATGCCGGCGCCCACGCGCAATTATGCGTTGGTCGCTAGGGTCACAATGATGGCTGAGGGTGATCTTCCGCAGGCACGTGTGTCCCGCCGTCGGAGCGTGAACGACGAGCAGAAGCGACGCCGGCGGGCACGGACCTGCGGTGGGTCTGGGCCATCGCCGTCGCCATGACGGCATTCGCCCTGGCTGTCCGGCTGCCCGCCCTGGGACCGTCGAGCTTGTGGCGCGACGACGCCTGGCAGGCGCTCTCACGTTCGGCCGCCAACGTGTCCGATGTGGTCGGCTTCGGACTCACGTCTCGGGCTTCTCCTTCGTCCTGGCCCTCGTTCTGCGCCTCCCGGGACGGCTCGAAACCCTCGCCCAGGCCTTGCCCCTGCTCGCCGTCGTCGTGCTCGACAAGGCGGTAAGGGCGTGGCACCGGCCAGGTGCCCGCCCTGGGAATACTGGACCAGATGAACGCCAATGGGTCGCTGAACCAGTCGACGGCGTTCACCACGGTCGGATACGGCGACTACGCCGAAGTACCGCAGGTGCAGAAGCCTCCCTATCCGAACGACGGCTACCGCCGATTCGCGGTGGGCACGTTCAACGCTCTCAGTCCCGGGTACCGGACGGCTCACGCAGAACGCAGCTACCGGCGACGGAGGCACGTGCAACGGAGATTCCGGCGGGCCGAACTTCTTCGGGGCCGGTTCCACCGAGACCAACGTCATCGCCGCCATCACGACAACGGGCGACACCCTGTGCAATGCGACGAACGTCGACTACCGCCTCGACATCCCCGAAGCCCAGACGTTCCTGCGGCAGTACGTAGCGGTGCCGTAGAAGGGTTAACGACACCCTCCGGGAGGGCGCCGTTCCGAAGGGGCGAAACCGACCGTTCGTCGGCAACCCTTGGGCAACAGCCAGGACGGCCGGTCAGCACTTCTTGTCGAGGCCGATGATGTTGAGGCCGGGGTGGCCGCCGCGCACGTCACCGCTGCGGCCGAACACGTACCGGCCCCGGGGGGCGACGAAGGCGATGTAGGTGCCAGGCTTGCTGAACTCGTCGGTGTAGCGGTAGGCCGTGGCCAGGTCGGCGCCCAGCATGGGGTACTGGTCGCCCTCGGGAGAGGTCAGGGTGCCCATCACCGTGCCGTCCTCGTACTTGAGGTCGAGCTTGGCGCCCTGCTCGGAGGTGCCGGTGTGGTGACGGTCGGAGGCGACCTCGACGTTGTAGATCCCCGCTCCCTGGCCGCTCGGGGCCGCGAAATACCGGCGGGTGACTCCGTCGGTGAGGGTGATCTGGCCGGAGATGCCGTCGTCGGCGATGGTGCCGGTCATCTTGGCTTCACCGGTCTTCGAGGTGAGGGCAAAGTCGTTGCCAGTGACGGTGTCGGCGAACCACTCGATATCGCCGGCCGGCTCGGGCTCGGAATCCGAGACGTAGGACCGGAGCAGGCGGGAGCCGTCAGGGTTGGCCTTGACCTCGAAGTTCAGCCGGTCGGTGTCGGCGGCGACCCGGCCGTGGTAGACGCCCGGCGTGGCCTTCCCGTTCTGCTGGAGGTCGAGGGCGATGAGGTTGGCGCTGGGCTTTCCGCCGCGGACGTCGCCACCCCGGCCCTGGAACTCGGTGGCCTGGCGGGTGACGATGGTGGTGTAGGTGTCGGGGGCACCGCCGGCCATCTCGTAGCCGAGACGGCGGGTGAGGTCGTTGTGGCGGAACGGGTAGCGGTCGCCCTTGCTCGAGATCACCGCTCCCTCGACGTAGTCGCCGCTCTGGTTGGCCGACACCTGGGAGCCGTCGAGGGATGTGCCCTCCCAGGACCCGTCGGAATCCACTTTGATCTCGAAGACGCCGGCTCCGTCGCCGGCCGGGCGGGTGAAGAAGTTGCGGGTGACCCCGTCGCCGAACGTGATGGTGCCGTCGGTGTCGAAGGGTTCGATCTTCCCGTCGATCTTGGCCGTGCCGCTCGTGGACGTGAACTGGAACTTGCCGTCGGCGTCGGCCTTGCCCTCGAACCACTCGGCGTTGCCGTTCGGCAGTCCGTCAGTGGTGAAGATCCTCATGCCGATGGCGTTCGGATCGGTGCGGTCGAGGTGGGTGGCCACCAGGTTGCCGGTCATGGCCACGCCCCCGACGAACACCCCGGACCCGGCAAGTTGCGCCAGCCGGTCCTTGATGGTCGACGAGGGCTGCGGCGACGCTGACTTCTTCGTCGACCCACCGCACGCCGCAAGTAACAACGCGACCACGACAAACGGAGCGAAAAAACGTGGTTTCCTGACGAGCAGCATGTGGCCACCTCCCCCGCCCGGGATCCTACGGCGAGGGTCCGAACGGGTCAACGGGTTGTCACAGGATGATGGGCAACTCCAGCGGTGAGCCCTGGTCCTTGACGAAGACGTCGAGGACCAGTCAACTGCTCGGGGTTGATGACGCCCGTGACGAAGGCATGGTTGGTGACGAGTATCGAGCCCTTGCCGTCGAAGGCGATGTTGGCGGGCGAGTCGTAGGGATAGATCGAGTTGACCGGGTTTGGACAGCCGCGTCACCTCGTTCCCGTTGGGCGCCAGAATCGACACCGGCATCGTCCCGGGTCCGGTGCATAGCCTGGCGTTCGTGACACAACGGTTCCAGGCCCGTATCGAGCCCCATGGGAAGACGGCGACGTTCTTCCACGTGCCCGTGGACGTGATGGATGCACTCGGGCCCAAGAGGCGGGTTCCGGTCGAGGTGACAGTGAACGGTTACCGGTACCGGAGCACCGTGGCGCCCATGGGGGGAAAGTTCCTTCTTCCCCTCAACCGTGAAAACCGGGCCGGGGCAGGCGTCAAGGCCGGCGAGACGGTGGAGGTGACGCTCCGGCGCGACGACGCGCCGCGAATGGTCGAGGTTCCCGAGGACCTGGCCGCCGCATTGGCCACAGACGATGCCGCCCGAGACGCCTTCGCATCGCTGTCGTACACCCACCAACGGGAGTACGCCGAGTGGATCACCGAGGCCAAGAGGACCGACACGCGCACCCGCCGGGTGGCCCAGGCCGCCGAGCGCCTGAAGAGCGGCAAGTCGGCCCGCTGACCCGCAACGCACAGAGTCGTCACCGCCGGCCCGAGAGCTCCTCCAGAACGGCGTCGGCGAACGGCGGCCATGCCTGGAGGGCCCAGGGGCCGAACGGGCGACCGCTCAACGCCGCGCACGCGAGCGTCGCCTGGGGATCCACCCAGAGAAACGAGCCGCTGGCGCCGAAATGGCCGAAGGTGGCGGCCGAGTTCTGTCGTCCCGTCCAGTGCGGCGACTTTGCGTTGCGGAGCTCGAACCCCAGCCCCCAATCGAGAGAGTCGAAGCGTCCGATGCCGGGCAGGACTCCGGCGAGGCCGGGAAAGGCCACGGTCGTCGCCAACGTGAGCGTCTCTGTCGCCACGAGCGTCGGGTCCAACAGCTCGGCGGCAAACAGCAGCAGGTCGTCGAGGGAACCGACCAGGCCTGCGGCAGCCGTTCCCTCGAGCCGGGTGAGGCCCATGTGGAGAGGGTCGAGCACGGCCTCGGCCAGGTAGCGCTCGAACGGCATCTCCGCCCGGCCGGCCAGTGCCTCAGCCAGAACCTCGTAGCCCCGGTTCGAGTAGATCCTCACCTGCCCGGGGGCGGCGAGGGTCCGCTCCTCGTCGAACGCCAGCCCCGAGGCGTGCGCCAGTAGATGCCGCACCGTCGAGCCCGGCGGCCCGGCGGGCTCGTCGAGCTCGACGGTGCCCTCCTCCACCGCCACCAGCGTCGCCCAGGCAGTGAGGAGCTTGGTCACCGATGCCCAACCGCTCCGGCGGGCGCAGTCTCCCCACCGGGCCAGCACCGCGGCCCCGTCACCCACTACACCGGCGGCGGCATCGGGCGCTCCCCACCCGTCGAGCTGGTCGGGGGTGGCCACGTCTCGGCAGCGTACCGACCTCCTGCCCGGCGGGCGCGCTCGGGTGGGCGTCAGCCTTTCGGTAACCCCACCCGCCCCCACCCGGCGGATCGACCACGAGGGTGGCATGGGCGAGCTTGTCGGCCACGCCGTTGGCATAGCCGCGGCGGGGTCGGTGGCCACGGTGTGCACGCCCGCCAACCAAGGCCTCGGGCCGGGCGGCGAGCTACATCTGACCCGCTGGCGGCTACTACTGGCCACGATGTGAGGAGGCGGCCGCCGATGATGTCCACGAAGCCGGCGACGAAGACGCCGTGGCGGCAGGTGTTGGCCCGCAGGAACGCCGTCTCGTCCAGACCAGGGCGCCCACGCGCCGATTCGATCGGGATCGTCGACATGGTTCGCGAGCCGTCGTCGGTGTCCACCCGGAGACGAGTTCGAAGGGTATCTGCGGTTTCCGTCCGTATAAGGCCCCCTTCCCGGGACGGGTCACCGAACCACCCCTACGGGACACGATTCTCCGGGAGGCGGGGCTAGCTGACGGGACGTCCCGTTGATGGTTCCTCCTGCGGGAAGGCTAGCGCTGCTCCATTACGAAGGGTATACGACGCCCAAGTCAGCAGTTCGTTATGGTGGTGGCGTTTATGCAGACGTATGCGAAACCGGGCCCGCCGTCAATTGTGTTGTTGCCTGCCTCACCATTCAGTGCGACATCCAGATCGGGACCGCCATAGATATTATCGTTGCCTGAGCCGCCGAAAATCACGTCTCGTCCTGAGCCGCCGCAGAGCACATCGTTCCCGCTCAAGCCGAAGAGCACGTCGTCGCCGGCTCCGCCAAGAATGATGTCATTGGCTGTGGTACCAATGATTGTATCGTTCCCTCCCTTGCCGTCGATCACATTTTCGCCAGGGCTGGCCAGGATGTAGTCGTCCCCCGATGTCCCGATCCTGGTTGCCGGTGGTGGAAAAGCACAGACGTCTTTGGTCGGAGCGACGACAGCCAAGCTGAACAAGTTACCGGCGGAGATGGCCCCGACCTTGCCCTGTATAGAAGTGGGAACATCTAGTTGCAGGTCGGCATTGCTTCCCCAGGTCACGATCGTCCCGTCAGACTTCAGGGCCATGCTGTGCGATGCCCCTGCGGCGATGGCAACCACCCCACTCAGTGCCATGGGAACCTTGCTCTGGCCTGAGCTGTTGTCACCCCAAGCCACCACGGTCCCGTTCGTCTTCAGAGCCAAGCTGTGGTTCACTCCGGCGGCAACCGTCGCCACCCCGCTCAGGGCGTTGACAGGGATCGGCCCTCGCTGGCCTGAGCTGTTGTCACCCCAAGCGATGACCCCGCCCGACTTCACCGCCAGGCTGTGACCCCCTCCTGCGGCGATGGAAGTGACGCCACTCAGCGCAGCGAGAGGAACGTCGCGCTGAAGCGAGCTGTTGCTTCCCCACGCCACCACGCTCCCGTCCGTCTTCAGAGCCAGGCTGTGCCAAGCACCGCCGGCGACGGCGGTGACGCCAGTTTTGGCGGCCGGCGGCACCGGACTCGTCTGGCCGTCGCTGTTGAAGCCCCATGCGATCACACCACCGGATTTCACCGCCAAGCTGTGGTAGCCGCCCGCGGCGATGGCGGTGACGCCACTCTGAGCAGCGGTCGGCACCGTCCTCTGGCCGTTGAGGTTGAATCCCCATCCGACGACCTGCCCACTGAACTTCAGTGCCAGGCTGTGGAAATAGCCGGCGGAGATGCCGGAGACGTCGGTGAGGCCGGAGGGAACGGTGGTCGGAAGACCGGCGTTGTTGCCCCATCCGACGACTGTCTCACCATTGGCGAGCGACGGAGACGCAGGCACGAGAAACAAGGCCAACATCGCCAATGCCACACTTCCAGCCTTCGTGCCGATAAACCGCCGTTTTCGTACGAACATGGACGAACCCCGCTTCTCAATATGTTCGAGATTCGTCTCGGGGCATGGCGGCGCAAGACGGAATCTAGCCGAATTGGAGGAGGGCGAAACCTTCTTCCAGTGCAATACTACACCGCAAGTGCCAGTCTGCATAGTGCCAATATCGGGCGGCCGCTGGCAACTCGACAATGTAGGCCCCCACCCCGGCCAGGAACCGCTGAGCGGGCCTGATGCGTGAGCCTGGCGATCTCCACAATCGTGCTGAAGGAACGAGCAGCGCCCGCTCGGAGTAGTCCCGCGGCCCCCTTATCGATCTCCTGGGCCGGGCGAGCGTCGTCACCGTCCGTCGGGCCGTGCCGATCGCGCGGTCTCCATAAACATGCCGCCGCCACGGTTCCGCCGCCCCCCGCAGCCGCCGTGACCAGACTCGGCTGACGACCGGAACGAGGACGGGCGAGCACGGCTTGACCACGGGCTCCAGCATGGACCCGGAAGGCCGTCGCCCACTCGTGGCGCTTCAACCCGCCACCGGAGTGGCTGCTCCCAAAGGATCGGGTAGCCCCGGTGAGGGATCGTCCTGCGGCACAGTCGTCGTTCCGTGACCGCCGCGCCTGGGGCACGACTCGTGGCATCGTATGATGCACTGGATAGTGCACCGGAAGGGGCGTGACGATGAGGACGACGCTCGCACTCGATGAGGAGCTGCTCGCCGAGGCGCAGCGCCTCACTGGGGTGAAGGAGAAGAGCCTGCTCGTCCGGGAGGCGCTCAGGGCACTAATCGAGCGAGAGAGCGCCCGCCGGCTCGCACGCCTCGGCGGGACCGAGCCCGGGCTCGTCGCCCCTCCGCGTCGGCGCCCGCCGGACCGGTGATCCTGGTCGACACCTCGGTCTGGGTTGACCACCTACGTGTTGGGGATCCACTTCTCGCCCGGCTGCTCGACCGGGGCGAAACCCTCGGCCACCCTTGGGTCACCGGCGAACTCGCCCTCGGGCATCTCCGAGGGCGATCAGAGGTCCTCGGATTGCTCGAACATCTCCCGCAGGCGACGGTCGCGACGGCAGCCGAGCTTCTCGAGTTCATCAACCGTAGTGAGTTGTTTGGCCTGGGCATCGGATACGTCGACGCGCAGCTGCTCGCCGCGACGATGCTGACCGACGATGGACGGTTGTGGACCCGAGACCGTCGGCTGCGCGCAGCGGCCGAGCACTTGGGCGCGCTTTACGCGGACGAACCAGGTTGAGTGACCGCAGCACGATCGGCTTACGGGACCGAGTGTGTTCAGGGCCTTGCCCGGGCGACAATCGCATTCGAACGTGCCGCAAGCGGTTCCTCCTGCGGGACCCCGGTCGTCGTTCCTCCTGCGGGACCCCGGTCGTCGTTCCTCCTGCGGGACCCCGGTCGTCGTTCGCCTTCCAGGACAGTCGGAACTTCCGGCTGGGAGCGCAGGCGGCAGAGGCGGCGGCTGCAAGAAGGGGCTTCAGTGTCAGTGAGGGGCCCGGCTGACGCGGCTAAGGCTACTGACAGGGCTGGTTCTGCGGTAGCAGCGGCGGCGGGACCACTGAGCGAGGCCGAAGGCGTCACCCAGTGTCCGGCGCGATTAGGCGACCTCGAACGTTGTCCGTGAAGCCAGATGCGATTGACGCCACCCATAGTTGAGGCAGGGTCGCCGAATAATTGAGCCGGAGGTCGAGATGGAAGACGATAATCGCGGCGAGACCCTGGCCGTCATGACACAGCTGGTTTCGGCCGCACTGCCCGACTCAGTCGGAGGTAGTGACGGCCCTCGCAAGAGGCGTTTTCAACCAAGGAAGCTCATGGGCGTCAACAGCAACGCTCTCGGAGCGGCGGACCACTGCGGTTCCCTGCCTCCCGATGGAGGTCTGGATGAGCACCGCGGATCGCTCCTGAGTCCGAATCGACAACTCGGCGCCGCGCCATGGGGTGCCAGACTGGGTTTAGCTCTTTTCGGGCTGATTGCCGTGGTTGCCGTGGCGATCACCACCGGCGCCGCTGGTGTTGCTGCACTCGGGCTCGTGCTGGTTGCTCTCACCGGCCTCGTGGCGATCGTCAGCGTAGGGCCAATGGGAGGCAGCGACGACCCACCCGAGTCAGCGACGAGCCTCCCTGGCGTAGCCGAGTCGACGACAGGAAGCCCGGCTCGGTCTAATTCCCGGGCGCAGACTACCCGTTCGGCGGTCACGCATCCAGTGGAGTGAACTCCGCAAGTGGCTCAGCGGCGGGGGATGTCCAGAAAACCGCTCACCCGAGTCGTCCGGGCCCCCCTCCGGGCGGCGCACCCGACGCTCCTGGCGGATACCTGCGCGAACTCGCACCGATCAGGGTAGACGTGGGTGTCCCCGAACGAAAGGCCGCGCGGTGGACATAGGCAGCGAGCCCCCCAAGGCTGGAAAGTCATCTATGGGTGTCGTGCGCGTGGCGGAACTCGCGCCGCGAGCCGTCGCCAAGCTCTCCGGACTGTCGACCACCGACCGGGAGATGCTCGTCGAAGCCGTCGAGAAGAAACTTATGCCGCGCTGGTCGAAACTCTCTCGCTGGGACCCCGACGAGCAGGAGGGGTACGCCTTTCGGGTTGCGAAAAATACCGCCATCGACCTCGTCTGGAACCGGCCGGTTGTCGAGCGCCTCCCGGACGACCCCTACGATACACACCGGCAGTTGAACGATCCCGGCCGCGACGCAGAGGACGACGTCGACAATCGAGATCTTGCTGTATGGGCTGCTGCCAAGCTTTCGCTTTGGCTAAAAAATGGAGACGACAATGTGGCACGCGACATCACGGCGTGGAAACTCTACGTCGTGGGCAGACATTTCGAAGGCGGAGGAGTCGAACCAATGAGTACAGACGCTATTTCGGCGAACCTAGGCATATGCGTCGGCACCGTGAATCGAGCTATCGCTCGCATTTCCTTCCGGCTCGCAAATGAGCTGGGTGAAGACCCACCACCCCCGAGGAGACCCGGGCCACGGGGACCGAGAAGGGGAAGAGGCGCAGCATGAACGGCATTTTCTTGTCATCCGACCTCCCCGATGACGCAGAGGAGCCCGTCTCGGACGCTCTGGTCGAGTTCGTCACTAGCGTGGGCGCGCACCTGAAGGGGGAAGCGCCGGATCCTCCCGATCCGCCTACTCAAGTCGCGCCTGACGCTCAGGCGATCCGCGAGTTGGTCACGGCCTGTCACGCCCATCCCGAGCAGTTCAGTGAGCTGGCGCTGACCATCGGCCGTAGTCGCATTCGCGAGGCCATCCTGAGCGTGCGGCACGACAACCACGTCACCCTCGATCTCGAAGCCTGCTACGAGCTACTCCGGAGCTTGTTTGATCAAGCCGTCAAGTTGAAGATGGACGACGTCGCAGCGGAGGCGCTCATCGTTTTGGCGAGCAACCGTCGTTTCGTGGGGTTCCTTTCCCAGGCCGAGATCTACGGGCGAGAAGCGCTGAACTACGCCCGAGATGCTGCCTCGATCCGGCTCCAGCAGCTTGCCCTCTTCGAGATCGCGATGATCCGGTGCGGCATCGACGAAGTCTCGTACCTTCACAGGGCCCAGTCGCTGCCCGATAGCGACGAGGAGGAGGAGCTCACCACCGCAAAGCTTCTGTACGCCCAGTCGCTGAGCGCGTGTCAGCGAAACGACCTTCCGGCCAGTGCGGAGCTCATCACTGAGAGCATCGGTCAGTACCAAAAGGCGGGTGACGAGTACGGCAGGGCCCGGGCACTGGTTCAGCTCGGCGTCTACACCCGTCTGTCCGGTGAACTCGATGAGGCGAACAAGATCCTGAGCAATGCCCTCGACATAGGCCGGGGACGCAAGTATCCACGAGTGGAGGCCATCGCCCTCTTGGAGCTGGGCCGAGTGGCTACGGCGCAGGGCTGCGACGACGAAGCGAAGTCAAAGCTTGGGTCGGCTCTCCGCCTGAGCCAGCGCATCAAGTGGCAGATTGGAGAGGCCCATTCTCTGAGCATTCTCGCCACCCTGGATCGACGGATCGGCACCATCGAACGCGCAACCGAACAGGCCCGCGCTGCATGTGACCTTTACTTCAAGTGTGATGATCGTGCCGAACGGGGACCGTCGCTTGCGACCGGCCTCGCCTTGCGCCGTCTCGGCGAGTGCCTGCGAGACGCCGGGGTCGTCGACGAGGCCGAGGAGGTCCTCGATCGCTCAATCTCAGTGTTCACGGTGCTACAGAACCCGGACGGACTTGGTGTCGCACTGGCCAGCAAGGCGAAACTCCTCGACGCGAAAGGCGAGCGTGAGGCTGCGCTAAACGTCGCGCTCGAAGGCCTTCAACTCATCGGCCAAATGCCTGGCCGTTCCTGGCAGGGGAATGATGCCAGCGCCCGTCCTCACGAGTGGTGTTACCGGACGGCGGCTAACCTGGCGATCGCGTGCGGCGAGATGGCCACGGCGCAGCGGATCGCGGCCGCATCGCAACGGGACCTTGAGTTGCGCCGTTTGCGGTTCGAGCTGGCGCAGCGGCCCGACGAGGTCGGACAGTTGGTCCAAAAGCTCGTTGACATCGAGCGTCGGATGCGGCCGACCGCTTGTGATTCGCCGGCCGCTGCGGCGCGACTCCCGGACAAGGCCGTACAGTCCATGGCGACTGAGCGGACGAACGTGCTCCGCACCCTGTCGGACTACGATGCCAAGATTGCGAGCGCCTTTGCCGATGAAGGGATGAGGTTTGTTCGGCTCTATGGGACGCAACATCAACTCGTCGGGAGTTGGTGGTAGTCGGGGAGTTGGTGCTAGTCGGGGAGTTGGTGCTAGTCGGGGAGTTGGTGCTAGTCGGGGTCAGGCAAGGATCCGTGCGAGATGGCAACCGCTCTAAAATTGGTCCTGGCCATGTGACCGCACTGCGGCATCGGTCAGTAGCCGCCATCACGGTTCAAGGAGGGGTGCAGCCAAGATGAGCCCGAAACCCACATTTGAATCGCCCTACTCGTCGGTGGTGAGTAGATCGAGGGCTCTGGAACGGTCCATGGCGGTGGGTCGGGTGTAGCTCCGGGTCGTCTCGAGCCGGGCGTGCCCGAGCAGCTCGGCGACGATTACGAGGTCCGTACCGCCCCTCACCAACGTGGTGGCGAAAGTGTGGCGCAGGATGTGGCGGTGATCTCGTCGTCAAGGCCCGAGCCGCTGGCGATTCCCGTGATGATGTCGTGGGCAGCCTTGACGGAGAGGCTACCTCCACGCTGATTGAGGAAAAGCGCTGGGTGCTCATGGCTGCTCCGCTCCGTCGGCCGGCCCGAACTACATCGAACTACATCGTTGTCGTTCCTCCAGGTTAGAGCGAATCTGTGACAGGTGTGTCCCGTGGACGCGCGACCCGCCGGACACGAGGACCTTGTCGTTGGAATCGCCAGGGTTCGAGTGCCGTCTGCGAGCCTTCCCTGGCGTACGGCTATGGCCGGAGCGCGTCAATCGCACCGGTTCCGCCACGGTGCCCTCCGTTACAATCATGACCGTGAGCCGATACGTCGTGACCTGGGAGGATCCATTCAAGCGAGTTCCAGACCGGGACGCTTACGGAATAGGACTTGCAGTCGATCGTGATGGACAACGCCTCGGGCTCTGGACTCCGATGGTGAGCGGCATCGCGATCAGTTCACAGTCGGGGTGGGGGAACCGCCACCACGCCGCCTTGGCTGTTATAGGTGCCCGCGGAGTCGAAGCGGCGATCAGGGCCGACCCTCCGGGCGAGTACCAGATGCAGGTCCATCCAGTGCTCGTCGATGCACACGAGGTCGGGCAGCTCGCCGGATCGGCCAACGAGCTTCCAGCGGGCCCCTCCGACGACTCGATCCTCTCCTTCGAGGTCGAGTAGATCTCCGGTCGCGCGTAGGCCTGTCCCACTCGGGGAACGACGACCGGGGTCCCGCAGGAGAAACGACTTGCGACGCGCCTCCGTCAGCGGGTTGGGGCGGGACGCCCGCTCGCTGGCCTCGTGCCGCAAGCGGATCGGTATACGGGACCCGGCCGGCGCCCGTGCGGCCGCAGTTGACAGGACCGGGTCTGGCGCCCTGCACGCGCGTTCCATGCCCTCGGGCGCGTCGGCGCGCCGGACAGGCGAGCCGCGAGCGAGCGACGGGGATGTCAGGGATCGCCATCGGAGAGGTTGCCGTCGTCCGTTCGCTCCTGTCAACGGGAACAGTAGTATATACGGGTGAGTGTGGCATATATACTGGTCTGATGACGAAGCGACTGATCGACGTGGATGACGACGTGTTGGCTGCGGCTCGGGTTGGGTTGGGCACCCGAACCATCAGGGACACTGTGAACGAGGCCCTCCGGCAAGCCGCAGGGGCGCGACGGTCGCTCATCGATCAGGCCCTCGACGTACTCGCGAACGCGGAGCCGGCGGACCGCTCGGACGCATGGCGGTGACCTACCTGCTGGACACGAGCGTCGTCACGCGCCTTCGAGTCCCCGAGGTGCGGGCGCGCGTACAGGCCCTCGACACCGATGGGCTCGCCCGGACGGCAATGACCGACCTTGAGGTCGGGTTCTCCGCACGCGACACCGCCGAGTGGGACCGCCTCATGACGGCATTGGAGACCTTCGAGCTCGTCGACATCGTGCCGAGTCATCTCACCCGGGCGCGGCAGGTCCAGCGTCTCCTCACGAAGCGGGGACTCAAGGGCAGAAAGGTCCCTGATCTGGTCATCGCTGCTGCGGGCGAGGCCACGTCGCGCACCGTGCTCCACTACGACGCCGACTTCGATCACATTGCGTCGGTGACGGGCCAGCCCACTGAGTGGATAGTCGAGAGAGGAACTGTCGACTGATCGCCGATTCCGATTCAGACCCGACCATCACGACACAAAAGGACGCTCTCACTCCTCTGCCCATCATCGGCTCCCGCGGCCTGGCCCACGTTCGCCGACGCCGCGATGACCACGGACAACGCGAGAGCGGCCCTGGATCGCATCGTCTATTCGCTATCTTCCGACGTGCCGGGGCGATCGAGCAACAACAACCGGGTTTCGCAAGGGGATCGTGTTCCGGGACGCTCAACCCGTCTTGATGACCCCGGAAACCAGGACAGTTAAGGCCATGCAGGCAGGGTGTCGGCAAGCGGCGCCACCGCTCCACCCCGGAGTTCGATGGTCGGTACCGCCTAGGCGGTGAAGCCATGTCCCTTGCGACAATGGCTCCTGCCCCTCTTCGTCGTGCATGGGAGAGGCCCGACGCCTATCCATCAGCGTCGATTTTGCGCTGTTTCGGGCGCAGGCCGGCACCGGCGACCCAGCCTCGGATGGCCAGCACCATCCGGACCGCTTCGGCGATCGCGTCGGCCTGCTCCCCGGCCGGTTGGTCGAACGTCACCGGAGACACTCGAGCGCTCACCCACCACATGGCCGGCTTCGCGAGGGCCAGCGCACCTTCGGGCAGGCCGGTCGGTTCATCTTCAACCATCATCTCCATGCGGACCTCGCCGCCGGGCAACCAGTGGCCGAACGACCACACCACCTCGGGGTCGATGTGGGCCGAGGGGAAGTACATCCACTCCGCAGTGGCGGTGCGCAGGCTGCCGGGTCCGAGCGGGAGTAAATTACCGGGCTCAAGGAGCTGACCAACGACACGCCGGTAGGCGTCGCCCCACTCTGAGCGAACCAGGTCCACCGGCGTGGCTGGACGGGTGGGCCGAGGTTCGGCCGCGGCGCGTAACACTAGGGCGGCGGCTTGACCGAACCGGTCGTCTCCAGCGGCATCGGCTAGCTCCTCGCAGGTGACGATGGCGTCGAAGGAGTCACCGGCCTCAAGCACGTAGTGATCGCGTAGCCGTTGCGGGCAAACCAACACCGATGCGGCTGCCTGCCCAGCCTCGCGCCGTTTGGTCACCTCAGTGCGGTACGACTCGGGCTGACCAAGGGTGAAGCGCGCATCTACCTTGTCCTCGATGAACAGCACCCCGCCGGGCCAGGAGAACTCGACGTCGGTCTCCCGGTTCCCATCGTTCCGCAGTGCCGAGCGGGTAGCGGTGATCGCGTCGCCGATGTCGAGGCCGGCGCGGTCGGCGAGTAGACGGCTGAGGGGCCCTGCAGTGGCGGCGTCGAGCAACAGGATCAGGTCCAAGTCGCTCTCGTCGACATAGCCCATCTGTTCACGCAACACCGGATGCCAGGTTAGATGCCGGACTAGCCAGGTGTTCCGCACATGAGTGGGCGTGGAGTGTTGTCCATGGTTGTCCTCCGGTGTTCAGCGGGTGGTGATCGGGTCGACGGCGAGGAGTTCGAGGATGCGGCCTGCGAGCCCGCCTGGCGCAGGGATGACGGGCGGCCCGGT
>JBBRXY010000005.1:0-76431 GCA_038238185.1 Acidimicrobiales bacterium | reverse complement strand
TCGAGGAGTTGGCGGTCGACCCGGACCGTTCGCCGGAGGAAGTCGACCCGGTCGACGGTGAGGCCGAAGCACTCGCCTTGGCGCAGGCCCATGCCGGCGGCGAAGACGATGAGGGCCCGGAAGCGGTCGGGGACGGCGGCGGCGAGGGCCTCGACCTCGCTGACGTTGAGCGGCACGACCTCGGCATCGTTGCGTTTAGGCAGCCCGATCCGTACGCACGGGGAGGAGGCGATGAGGCGGTCGCCGACCGCGGCCTTGAAGATGGTCGCAACCCAGCGGTAGTTGATCTCGACGGTCCGTGGCGCGAGGACGCCGGTTAGCTCCTTGACCCAGGCCTGGATGTCGCTGCGGCGGATGGCGCCGAGCTGGCGGCCGCCCAGACTCGGAAAGGCGTGGAGGCGCAGGTTGATCTCGATCTGGGTGGCGGTGCCGCCGCGATGGACCTGGGCCGCCCGCCACTGCTCGGCGTAGTCCCGGAACAGCGTGCGGCCGCCGCCCGGGTCCACGTACAGGCCGTGGGCCAGGTCGCCGCGCACGGAGTCGAGGAAGCGCTCGGCGTCGCGCTTGCGGGTGAACTGGCGGGTCTTCTGGGGTGCTCCCGGGTACTCCCGCCACCGGGCCCGGTACCGCCCGTCGGGTCGCTTGTCGATGCTGGCCATGGCCCCTCCTCACTCTCCGTGACCGCCGTTTCCGGCCCCGGAAAAGTCCTCAAAAAGTCCTCAGTCCTCAAAAAGTCCTCAGCTCTGAGGACTAATTCCGGTCACTGACGGTGACCACCGGACACTGACGGACAAGTAAAACCGCAGGTCAGAGGCTATTTTAGCGGGTTCACGCAGCGTGGTGACGATGAGTCGGCCTGTAGGCGGGGTTCTGTCCGTCGCCCGAGGGCGGCGGGGTGGCCATCCATCTACGCGGCCTACCTGGGGATCGTGCCTCCGAGGAGACACCGGACGGACCGCCCAATCCCCTGCTCGGCCTTGCACCGGGTGGGGTTTACCGAGCCACCCGGGTCACCCCGGGCGCTGGTGCGCTCTTACCGCACCGTTTCACCCTTACCTGTGCCTTCTGCTCAGTGAACATCGGGCCATCGGCGGTCTACTTTCTGTGGCACTTTCCTGCGGGTCACCCCGACTGGCCGTTAGCCAGCACCCTGTCCTATGGAGCCCCGACCTTCCTCAGCCGAGAGGCCCGGCAAGCCGGACCACCCGACCGCGACCACCCGGCCGACTCATCGTCGCTCCCATTGTCTCACGGCCGTCGGCGACACGGTGAGGCTCATGGGCTCCGTTGTCTGGCCCGGTTGTGAAATCCGCAGGCCACCCGGCCGTTGTCAACGGTGGTGGGCCCACCGGTTGACCAGGGCTGGACGTGGTCGATGTCGCAGTCGGCCGCAACCCGGTCGCAATACGGATGAAAACACTCCCGGTCGCGCAGCTCCACGGCCCGGCGGGTGGCCCCGGCGAACAGTCGCCGCTGTACGCCCAGGTCCACGACCCGGCTCGCCCCGTCGAAGACCACCCGTTCGATCCAGGCATCGTCGAGCCACGGCCGCAGGCTGCCCGGACTCACCACCGTGCCGTCGGCCAGCTGGCACAGCATGCCGGCGAACGTTTCGTAGCCGACGAACACGCTGAACAGCGGCTCGGGCCGCCGGGCGCCGGCTGTGGCCCCGGCCGAGCGGGTGGCCATCTCGGCCAGGGCATCGGCCCGGCGCTGGGCCGGAGTGCGGGCCAGGTCACCCACGCCCACGCCCTCGCCCACCCGGGCCTTGGCCTCGGCCCAGTCGATGTCGAAGAACTCTTTCTCGATGCGCTTGAGCTCGTTGGCGATGATGGCCCCGTTGACCGGATCGAAGACCCCGTCGAGGAACCACATGCCTTCGAAGCCGTGCGACAGGTGCAGGCGCCGCCCCTCATGCTGTGCTCGGGCACGATCCTCGGCGCCGTCGGGATCGGCTTGCAAGGCCCAGTAGCCCACTACCCGGGCAAACGAGGCGAAGCGCAGGCGCATAGCCTCGCTCACCAGCAGCTCTTCGTCTCGGGCCAGGGTCTCGGCGGTGCCCGACGTGCGGGCCTTGGCCAGCAGGCCCACTTGGGCCTCGCCGATGTCGCCGCCCAGCCAGGCCGTCTCCGTCACCGGCAGGTGGCGCAGTGCCCGACCCAGGCGCACCCGCCGCCGGGCCGTGGGCATGGGCATGCGACAACGTGTGGCCAGCCACGCCGCTGCCGAGTGGGCTCCGTCGGGCTTCCACGCCCCGGAGGCGTCGAAGGCCGCGGTGGCCCGCGTCGTGGCTGCGGCGACGCGTTCGAGTTGGCGGGACAGTCCAACCAGGGCCTCGCCGTCGGCGAACACCGTGGGATCGGCGTCGATCAACTTGTCGACGGCGGATGCGAACTCGTCCACCACCGCAGTACTGATTGCCATTGCCAACCCCGAACCCAGGGGCATGACCAAGGGGAGGCTTACTCCCGAGACTCCAAAGTTAACGAACACACGTTCGTCCGTCAACCTCCCGAACAAAGACCCGTCAGAATTCGATGACCGACAGGTCGGGGACCCATCCCTGCGCCCGGGACACCGCCTCCTGCCACCGCTGACGAGCGGCTCCGGAGCGACGACGAGGCTCCACGACCGCAGCCGGTGACCATGTGGCCGCCAGCTCCTCCTCGTCGGCCCACGTGCCCACGGCCAGGCCGGCCAGGAAGGCGGCGCCGAGGGTGGTCGCCTCCAGCACGGGTGAGACCTCGACGGGGCGCTGGGCAGCGTCGGCCAGCATGTGCATGAACAGCGGGTTGGCGCTCATGCCCCCGTCGACGCGCAGCGACTCGATCGACACGGCCGAGTCGGCCTCGACCGCTTCGATCAGATCTACGCCCCGGTGGGCGATGCCTTCGAGCACGGCCCGCACGAGCTGCGGGCGCCCGGTACCGCGGGTGACTCCGAGCAGCGCTCCCCGGGCACCGAAGTCCCAGGCCGGCGTACCCATCCCGAGGAGGGCGGGGACGAACCACACGCCGTCCGTCGAGCCACATGCACCGGCCACCTCGGCCGACTCCGCTGCGCTCCCCAGCACACCGAGGTCGTCGCGCAGCCACTCGATGGCCTGCCCGGCCGTGAGCATCACCGCTTCGACGCCCCACGTGAGCCGGCCGTGGCGGCTCCAGGCCACGATGGGAAAGGTTCCGTGGGGGCCCCGCCGGGCAAAGGCCGGGCGCTTCGGGCCGACACACATGTCGACCATGCCACCGGTGCCGAACGTCATCTTGGCCAGACCGGGCCGGGTGCAGCCCTGCCCCACGAGCGACGCCTGCTGATCGCCCACCATCCCGGCTATCGGTGGCCCGCCGGGCAGAGCGCGGGCCTCACCGGCTACTCCCGAGGAGTCAACGATGGTGGGCAGCGCCGTCTCGGGGATCCGCAGGGCCTCCAGCGGCTCCGGTGCCCAACCCGATCCGTCGTGACGGAACAACCCGGTGAGGCCGACATTGGACGGGTCGGTGACGTGCAGCGAGCCGCCGGAGAGGGTCCAGGCCACCCAGGTGTCGACGGTGCCGAAACACAGGTCGCGCTGGCGTTCGGGGTCGAACACGTCGAGGAGGAAGGCGATTTTGGTAGCCGATTCGTGGGGTGCCACCCGGATGCCCTGTTCCTTGAGTCCGAGGCACATCGCCGCCGTGCGCAGGTCCTGCCACCCCACGCCGGGGCCCACGGGAGTGCCGGTGGCCCGGTCCCACACGATCGTGGAGGCTCGCTGGTTGGCGATGCCCACCGCATTCACCGGCCCCCCTTCGGCCAGGGCCTGTTGGGCCACCGAGAGCACGGCGGCAGCCATGACCGAGGCGTCGAACTCGACGAAACCCTGGGCCGGCGTCGTCGGCAGCACCGGGAGATGGTGCACGTGGTCGACGGTGGCGTCGGGGCGAACGATCGCCGCCCGCACCCCGCTCGTGCCGACGTCGACGACGAGGATGCTCACGAAAACAACGTCAACCGCTGGCTCACACCTGGCGACCGCGGGGCCGTCCATCGCCGGGCTTGCCGGCGTCGGGAGGCCGCCGCCAGGCGGCGATGAGGCCGCCGAAGATGCCGGCCGTCGCAGCCAGGAAGGCGTTCAGGATCAGGCTCTCGGGATCCAGGGTGTCGCCGCGGGTGATCCGGATGATCGATGCCACCACGCCGATGACCAGGTAGGCAGCCAGCGCGGCCATGGCGCCATTGCTGAACGGGGCGTCCGGCTGTTGCCGGGCCGCCTGCCAACCCCCCAGGCCCTGGCCGGCCAGGTAGACGAGGAAGGCGACGAACACGAGATCGGACTCCGAGTTCATCCCGATCAGGGAGCTCACGACGATGGTCGGAACGGCCACGGCCAGAGCCACGGCCGCTCCCGTGGCCACGGCCCGCCAGTTGAACAGGCCTGTCGGGGCCGGGCTGCCGCCGCCGGGGCTCACTTGGCCCCCACCAGCTCGGCGTACGGCGTGACCAGCCCGTCGCGAAGGAGCCGTCCGAGGTGGCGCCGGCCACGCGCGAACAGGACCACGGCAATTCCGAGGTAGATGACCGATACGACGACCAACTCCGTGTCGTGGGCCGAGGCGGGCAGCACCGCGCCGATCACGAATTGCAGCCAGAACAGAGTGAACAAGGCCCAACCCTCGCGCACCGACAGGTTGAGGTCGACCAGGACGGCGAGGGCGAACACTCCCTGGGCGGCGGTGAGCAGCAGCTCCTCACGCTGTCGAGCCAGGATGGGCAGGCCGTGATGGCTGCCCGAGGCGATGGCGAACACCACGGGCAGGGTGCCCACCAGTAGCGTCCACTGGTTGACCTTCGACGACACGAGGGTCCCCAGGCCGGCGTCGGTGTTGAGCCGCCACGCGTAGAGCCCGGCGATCAGCAGCTCGGGCGCCTCCGACGCCAGGGGTGCGAGCCACTGCACGAGCAGGAACTCGCTAATGCCGAGGTCCTTGCCGGTGTCCACGAGGGCCTCGGCGAACGACTCCGCGCACAGGAGGATGACGGCGGCCGCGAACAGGAACATCAGCCCCACGACGATCCGCCGGCGCCGGTCGGGGAGCCCACCGATGAGCTCGGCCGGCCCGACCAGGTGGGGGTCCTCGGCCGGTGCCTTGGAGATGCGCACGGTGTAGATCACGAAGATGGCGACCAGGACCACGGCGTCGACAAGGGTGATCGTGCGCTTCAGGGGCAGGGTCATCGAGTACACGCAGGCGATAGCCAGGAACGACAGCTCGACGGACCGGGGCCGGCTGAGCTCGATCCGCCGTCCCCGCTCTCCCCGCGCCCGCCACCGGTACCAGGCCACGAAGACGACCATGGCCCAGCCCACGCCGATGAGCAGCCGGTTGGCGCCCGTCATGTTGGCCAGGGCCAGCGAGCACGGCGACTCGCCGGACGCGCCCGGCTTGATGCAGGTCGGACCGTACTGCTGAACCGCATTGCCGCCCTTCCAGGCGAAGACGAGGTCGACGGCGTACTCGGGCAGCACGGCGATGAAGGCCAGCACGGCGATGGCGGCGCCGGCCGACATGTCGAGCTGGGCCACCTCGGCCGCCCAGGCCAGCAGGAATGCCGCACCCACGATGGCCAGCCCGAAGAGCAGCGCCTGGATGGGGTGGGCGGCGGCCAGGCCCACGAACTTCAGCCCGACACCCGGGAGGATCACCGCCAGGGCGAGCCCGATCGCCATGCGTTGGCGACGTGAGCGCTGCTCACCGCTGCCTTCGGGCTGGCCGGGATCGGCGCCCTGATCGGCGCCGATTGTGCCCCCCTCGCCCGGACCGGTCGTGCCGCCACCGGCCCTGGAAGTCACCTCGGCATCCTACGGTGGGGACACGAGGCCCACGGTTCGGACCTCCTCGACCAATCGGGCCGCCGAACCCACCGTCGGGCGCTCCGAGCGCAGGATCCCACACCGGGCCGGTTGGTCACGGGGAGACCGGCGACGGTGTCACAATGGGCCGGGAGCCACTGAGCCGCTGTGGCCCTGAGCTGCCCCGATCTTGGGCGGAGATGCTGATGCGCGGCCTCGCCTGGACTTTGGCAACCCCGGTGTTCCATAATCTGATCTGAACTCCGAGCCAGAGCCGGTCCCCGGTTGACCCGCAGTCCCGGGGGGGTTTGGAATCCGATCGATAGAGGAAGTGATTTTCCGTGATGGACATGTCTTGGCGTCAGGGTGGCGCTTGCCGGGGTCTCGACCCCGAAGTTTTTTATCCGATCTCCGACGACGACTCGGCGGAGGCCAAGGGCATCTGCGGCCTGTGCTCGGTACGCGAGCAGTGCCTGGAGTACGCCTTGGCCAATCGTGAAGCCGATGGCGTCTGGGGCGGGGCGACCGAGCGCGAGCGGCGGCGCATCCTGCGCCAGCGTCGGAAGACGGCTGCGGCCTAGACCTGGGCCCAGGCCCAGGCGAGGACGGAAGGCCCGCTGAGCGCGGTGTCGAAGGTGACCATCGGCCTCAACGCCGGGTCGACGGCTAGCTTCGGCCTCGTGCCTGATACCGACGTCGGTGAGCAGCTGGCTGAACACGGAGGGTGGCCGGCCGTCCTCGGCACGCTCACCGGCGGTGAGCACCTCACCAACGCGGCCGCCAGAGCGGCCATGTCCGACATTCTCGGTGGCCGGGCCACCTCGGCCCAGATCGCCGCGTTCTGCGTTGCCCTGCGGATGAAGGGTGAGACGGTCGACGAGATGAGCGGCCTGCTGGCCGCCATGCTGGCCTACGCCGAGCCCGTCCCGCTGCCTCCCGGCTTCGACGTGGTTGACACCTGTGGCACGGGGGGCGACCGGAGCAACAGCATCAACGTCTCCACCATCGCCGCCCTGGTGGTGGCCGGGGCGGGGGCTCCCGTGTTGAAGCACGGCAACCGGGCTGCCTCCTCCGCGTGTGGTTCGGCCGACGTCCTCGAGGCCCTCGGGGTGGCCATCGACCTGGGTCCGGCCGACGTCGCCGCCTGCGTCGAGGAGGTGGGAATGGCGTTCTGCTTCGCTCCCCGGTTCCACGCCGCCCTCCGCCACGCCGGCCCGACCCGCAAGGAATTGGGGGTGTCGACGGTGTTCAACTTCCTCGGCCCTCTCGCCAACCCCGGCCGGGCCCGGCGCCAGGTGCTGGGGGTCAGTGACACCCGCATGGCCGACAAGATGGTGGGTGTCCTGGCGGCCCGGGGCATGGCGCGCGCCCTGGTGGTCTACGGCCACGACGGCCTCGACGAGCTCACCACCACCACCACGTCGACCGTGGTCGACCTGAGCGACGAAACCGTACGGACCTATGTGGTCGACCCCGTGGCCCTGGGCATCAGGCCGGCCGAACCAGGCGACCTGCGGGGAGGCGACGCCGCCACCAACGCGGCCATCGCCAGACGGGTCTGCGGGGGCGATCCCGGCCCCCACCGCGACATCGTGCTGCTCAATTCGTCCGCCGGCCTGGTGGCCGCAGGCTTGGCCGACGACCTGACCGCGGGATTGGAGCTGGCCGCGGCCGCCATCGACGACGGCCGGGCCGAGCTCGTGCTCGACCGGCTGGTGGCGGTGTCACAGGCGCGGGCCGCGGCCGGCTGAGGGACCCGCCCCCCGGCCCGACAGTTCCGGGCGAGTCTTGGCGGGTGCCGGCGACAGCGGCGGGACCGGAGGCAGGCAGGAGGCAAGTTCCCCGTCGCAATGCACGAGGCGTAGGCAGTGGGCCTCGGCGTCGAGCCACGAGGCCACACAGGCAAGCTCGTCGACCAGATGACGGGGCAGGGGGGCGTCGGGCCGGGTATCCGGCCCAGGCCCGGCATCCCGCTCGGAGGGCCACAGGTCGAGGGTGTCGCCCTCGGTATCGGCGGCGTCGAGCAGGCGGCCACAGTCGAGCACCAGGCGGCGCGGTGGCCGGGACGATCCATCGCGTGGGGCCAACTCGAGTTCGACCCGGCCGGCCCGACGCAGCCGGTCGAGGCGACGTTGGCGGTTCAGGGCCCGGGCCAGGGCCTGGGCCCGGTCGCGCGTGACGGCCGCGTCCTCGAAGCGCTCGGCCTCGGCCAGGGCGGTCATGCGTTGGCGGAGAGGCTCGAGCAGCACGGCGGGGTCGACGGTGAGACCGGCCACGACCCGCGCCACGAGGGCGCCGTAGTCGGCCTCGCTCACCGTGCCCGCGCACGGGCAGGTGGCCACCCCGAGTTGGGCCGGGCTGCACGGCCACTCTTTCAGGATCCGCCCCGGGCGCCCCGTGCACCGGCGGATCGGAACCGCCGACTCGATGGCCTCGGCGACCTGGCGCGCCGCCCCGGCCGACGAGAGGGGGCCCAGGTAGAGGCATCCGTCGTCGCGCGTGGTTCGCACCACCGACAGCCGGGGGAAGCGCTCGTCGAGGGTGAGCTTGAGGTAGGCGTAGCGCCGCCACAGCTTCGAGCGATGGTTGAACGGGGGAAGGTGGCGGTGGATGAGGCGCACCTCGAGCACGCCCGCCTCCAGCGGTCCCGGGCACAGCACGTGGTCGATCGTGACCGTCTCCCGCAGGAGCTGGCTGACCTTGCGACGCTCGTCGCCCGAGAAGTAGGAGCGCACCCGGCTGCGCAGCTCGGTGGCCTTGCCCACGTAGAGCACCCGACCTCCGAGGCCCTTGAACAGGTAGACGCCGGGCCGGCGGGGGAGGGACGCGGTGAGCCGGAGCTTGCCCACCTGGGGATGGGCCCGGATGGTGGGCAGCTCCAGGAGGTCGTCGAGGCCTAACACGCCGAGGCTCCCGGCCCGCTCCAGAAGGGCGTGGAGGAGGTCGGCCGTGGCCAGCGCGTCGTCGAGGGCCCGGTGGCTGGGGCGGTGGGCCAGGCGGAGGCGCTCGGCCAGGGTGGACAGGCGGCAGTTGGGCACCTCGTCGCGCACGAGGCGACGGGCCAGGGCACAGGTGTCGACGACGCGATTGGTCAGCGGGGGGTACCCGCCGGTGACCGCGGCCGCCTGCAGGAAACTCATGTCGAAGCGCACGTTGTGGCCCACGAGCACGGCATCGCCGGCGAACTCGAGGAAGGCGGCCAGCACGTTGTGGACGGGCGGTGCGGGAATGACCATGGCCTCGGTGATGCCGGTGAGCACCACGATCTCGGGGGGGATGGCCATGCCCGGGTTGACCAGCGTCTGGAAGGTGCCGAGGCACTCGCCGCCTCGGACCTTGACGGCTCCGAACTCGGTGATGGCGCAGGCCGTAGGCGAGCCACCGGTGGTCTCCAGGTCGACCACGCAGAAGGTGACCTGGTGCAGGGGAGTGCCGAGATCGTCGAAGGAGCGTTGGTCCTCGAACACCCGCGGCACGGCCGATGACCCTAGTCGAACAGGTGTTCGTACGGCAAGACACGGAAACTGACCCACTCCTGACTCGCCTGATTCGCGTCGACCTGGCAGTACGATCAGGCGACCGTGTCCTCCGTCATCACGCGCTACCGCTGTGCCGCCTGCGGCAACCTGACCCGCTTCGACGTCACCACGACGCGTCGCACCCGCGCCTTCCACCACTACTCGCTGAGCGGCGACCTGTCGGTGGAGGACGCTGAGGTGCTCAACGAGGTCGTCGAGGTGGTCTCCTGCCGGTGGTGCGGGTCGGGTGGTGCCGTCGAGGCGCTCCCGGCCGCCGACGTGCTGGACAAAACCGAGGCCCACGGTGACGGGCCCGAGCGGCCCCCTGAGCGGAGTGACGGGCCCGAGCGGCCCCCTGAGCGGAGTGACGGGCCCGAGCGGCCCCCTGAGCGGAGTGACGGGGCCCCAAACGAGCCGTCGGGAGGCTGACGACGCTCGCCGATCGCCTCTTGCGCCCGGCGTTGGAGGCAGTCGTGTCGGTGGCCCGGGCCGGCGAGGAGGACCTGCCCGTCCGGCCCGCCCCGGTGGGCCTCCGGCCGTTCCTGCACTTCGCCAAGCTTCCACCTAGGGCCTTGGTAGCGGCGCGCCGGGCCGTCGACGCCGACGATGCCTTCCGGGCCGTGGTGGTCGACGAGGTGTCCGAGGAGACCGTGGGTCGGGCCGGGTGGCTGTTCCTCGCCCGACCCGACGGCTGGGAGGACGAGCTGGCGACGCTGGTGCAACAGGCCGACGACGACCGCGCCCGGGTCGCCGATCATCGGGCCGAAGACGACGCCCGCCGCCGCCTGGGCGCGGCCGAGGGGGTGGCCCGGCGGGCCGAGGAGGTGGCCGAGGCGGCCCGAGCCGAGGTTGGACGAGCCTCGACTGCCCTCGCCGACGAACGGCGAGCCCGTCGGGCGGCCACCAGTGAGGCGACGGCGTTGGCGTCGCGGGTGGAGGCGTTGACCGCCGAGCGAGACCGGGCCGTGGCCGAGGCCACCAAATGCCGAACCGAGGCGACCACGGCCAAGGCCGCCGCCGCCGCAGCCAGGGCGGAAGCGGCGAGAGCGACCGAAACGGCCCAGGCCACCGCCTCCATGCAGGTCGCAGAGGCCGCCGCCGCGGTGGCGGCAACGGCGAGGCCGGACCCGGCGCAGGACGAGCGGGTGCCTTGGGTCGACCCGACCCGGTTCGCTCCATCGGTCTCCGTCGGACAGGAGGGCGCCGGTGCTCTGGCGTCGGCAGCGGACGCGGCCCGAGCCCTCGGCGATGCCCTGGCCGCCGCCGCCCAGGCCCTGGGCGGGGGTGATGGAGTTGCTGCTCCGGCCGTCGGCGCGGCGTCGATGGCCGACGCCATCGGACCGGGACCTCCGCGGCCCGGGCCCGTCCCCTCGTCTGGTCGCTCGACTCGGGCGCCACGGACGAGGGGTGCCCGGCTCACGACGCGCGTCCCCGCCCCGCTACCACCGGCGGTTTTCGAGGAGTCGCCCGAGGCCGCCGAGCACCTTGCCCGCCTGCCCGGCGTGGTGATCCTGGTCGACGGCTACAACGTGTCCCACGCCGGCTGGCCGGGCACACCCATCTCCGAGCAGCGACGGCGCCTCGTCGATGCCCTGACCGAGCTCGTGGCCCGGACGGGTGCCGATGTCCGGGTCGTCTTCGACGGTGGCGACGTCGTCGAGCCGCCACAGGTCGCCACGACGGCCCGCACCGTGCGGGTGAGCTTCTCGCCCCCCGACTTGGAGGCCGACGACGTCATCGTGGCCGAGGTGGGGGAGATCCCCGCCCACCGGCCCGTGGTCGTGGCCTCGAGCGACCGTCGGGTGCGCGACGAGTCCCGGAAGCGGGGCGCCAACCTCCTTCGGTCGAGCCAACTCCTCGTCCTCCTGCGCCGCTGAGGATCTCCCCTCCGGGAAATCTGCTTGAGGCCCTTGTCAACCCGGGCCACGCAGGAGCATTATTGCAACCAGAAAGTTTCATATAAGAGGAGGCGTCGACATGCCGGTTGCGTTGATCACAGGAGCATCACGAGGGCTGGGTCTGGTTTTGGCCCGGGCCCTCGCCACACGGGACTGGGACGTGGTGGTCGACGCCAGGGGGGCCGGCGCCCTCGAGGCGGCCGCGGCGTCGCTGGCCGGCGCCGGAAGAGGTGAGGTAGTCGCCATCGCCGGTGACGTGGCCGACCCCACCCACCGCCGAGAGCTCGTCGACGCCGCCCGTGCCCGCGGAGGCCTCGATCTGCTCGTCAACAACGCCAGCATCCTCGGTCCGAGCCCCCAGCCGCTCCTCGCCGAGTACCCCATGGACGTCCTCGAACGCGTCTACGCAGTGAACGTGCTGGCACCCCTCGCCCTCGTGCAGCTCGGCCTGCCCTTGCTTCGGGCCGCGACTGCCTCAGGTCGGCAGGCCGCCATTGCCTCAGGCCGGCAGGCCGCTATTGCCTCAGGCCGGCAGGCCGCCATTGCCTCAGGCCGGCAGGCCGCCATTGCCTCAGGCCGGCAGGCCGCCATTGCCTCAGGCCGGCAGGCCGGCGGGTGCATCCTCAACGTCACGTCCGATGCCGGGGTCGAGGGATACGAGGGGTGGGGCGGGTACGGCTCGTCCAAGGCCGCCCTCGAACAGTGGAGCAGGGTGCTGGCGGCCGAGCAGCCGGCCCTGCGGGTGTGGTGGGTCGATCCCGGCGACATGCGCACGCAGATGCACCAGGAGGCGTTCCCCGGCGAGGACATCTCCGACCGACCGTTGCCCGACCAGAGCGTGGCCGGCCTGCTGCGACTGATCGACGAGGGCCTGCCCAGCGGCCGCTACCGCACGGCCGAGGTGGTGCCCGCCGACGACCTGGCGGCCATCGCGGTCGCCGAGGCCGACGCATGACCCCGCCCTGCGGCGGTGTCGCCGGGCCGGCAGGCGTCAGGCCCATCGTGGAGGTCCCCGGGAGCCGGATCACCGGCAGCTCCTCGGCCGTCGCTCCCGGACTGCCCCCCGTCGACGTGGTGGCATTCGACCTTCCCCGGGATCACGAGGCCACCGAGCCGCCCGAGGTCCGGGGCCGGGGCCGCGACGACGTGCGCCTGATGGTCGCTTGCGGCGGTCAGCGAAGCATCACCCATGGTCGCTTCTCCGACATCGTCGAGATCCTGGTGCCCGGCGACCTGGTCGTCGTGAACACCTCGGGCACCGTGCCGGCCGCCCTTGAGGCCGTGCGGGCCGACGGCGCCGTCCTTCGCCTGCACCTGTCCACCCGACTGCCGGACGGGCGGTGGCTGATCGAGCTGCGAACCCCGAACGGCATCGGAAGCTTGCCGTTCTCCGATGGGAGGATCGGCGAGGTCGTTCGCCTGCCCGGCGGAGCCAGTGCCCGGTTGACCGAAGCGTGGGCTCCGGCCGAGCGGCGGTTGTGGGTCGCCAGCCTCGATCTGGGGGCACCGCTCGGCGCCTACCTGGCCGCCCATGGGTCGCCCATCCGCTACGGCCACGTGACCCGCCCGTGGCCGTTGGCCGCCTACCGCACCGTGTACGCCGACGAGGACGGCAGCTCGGAGATGCCGAGCGCCGGGCGTGCCTTCACGCCCGAGCTGATCACCGCCCTGGTGGCCAAGGGGGTCGGTGTGGCCCCGGTGGTGCTTCACACCGGCGTGTCGTCGCCCGAGGCCCATGAGTCCCCCGCTCCCGAGTGGTTCCGGGTGCCGGCTGCCACCGCCCGTGTGGTCGACGCCACCCGGGAAGGGGGCGGGGCGGTCGTGGCCGTGGGGACGAGCGTCGTACGCGCCCTCGAAACCCAGGCGGACACCGACGGTCGGGTGCATCCGGGCGAGGGCTGGACGGAGGTGGTGATGGGGCCGGAGCGCGGCGTTCGGGTCGTCGACGGCCTGCTGACCGGCTGGCACGAGCCTCAGGCGTCGCACCTCCGTCTCCTCGAAGCGGTAGCCGGGCGGGCGTTCCTGCGCCGTTGCTACCGTGAGGCCCTCGACCACGGCTACCTCTGGCACGAGTTCGGCGACCTGTGCCTGCTCCTCCCCGGACGGTAGCTGTCATACCCCCTCGGTAGCGTGCGGCCGACCGCGACATGGAGAACCCGCCCTTGGGGTGGATCTGCCGGAGGCTGGGTGTGCGAAAGGCTGTAATCACTAGAGGAACTGAGGGCCACCATGGATGACGTTTCGGTCATCAGCTGCGACGACTGCGTGATGCAGCACACGACCGCGTGCGACGACTGCGTCGTCACCTTCATCTGCGGTCGGGAGCCCGACGAGGCGGTGGTCATCAACGTGGCCGAGGCCCGCGCCGTGCGCCTGTTGGGTGAGGCGGGCCTCGTGCCTCACCTGCGCCAGGTGCGGCGCCACGGCTAAACCGTCCTCGATTCCCGAACCATCCTCAAATGACGTGGGACTGAGTGCTACCGTCCCGGCAAGAGGCCCGGGAGGTGCGGGCCGCTGAGAAAGCAGGAGCCCGGGTGCGAAAGCTCCACCTCGTCGGATTTACGTCCGACCGCAAGGGGCTTATTTTCAGTGCCCGTCGAGGTTCGAAGTCGGGCGGGTTCGTCGTCGCCCTCGAGGACGGCCTGATTGACACCATCGCGGTCGCGCAGCGGCGCGCCGGAGGTGGCGATGCCGACGTCCACGACGACGACTTGGTGTCCGGCGCCGACCGTCCCCCCCGCCAGGAGAGCACGCTCACGCCCCGCGAGATCCAGTCCCGCCTGCGCGCCGGTCGCTCCATCGCCGAGGTCGCCGCCGAGGCTGAGGTCGATCCCGAGTGGGTCGAGCGCTTCGCTGTGCCCATCCTGGCCGAACAGGCCCAGATCATGGAGTTGGCCCGCAGCCTCACCTACGTCAAGTCCCGGCGGGGGCCGTCGGCAGAGCCGCTGGGGCCCTCGGTGGCCGAGAACCTGATCGATCGCAGCGTCATGCTGATGGACGACGCCTTCGATGCCGCCTGGACCGCCAACCAGCTGCACGACGTGGTGTGGGTCGTGCGCCTACGGTACCGCTCCCGGGGTCGTGACCAGGAGGCGATCTGGGAGGTGAACGTGGCGACGGGCCGGCTCACCAGCCGCAACCGCCTGGCCTCGACGCTCGGGTATGTCGACGAGCGGCAGCGCCGCTCGTCCCGCAAACAGGGCCCGACCGACGCCGAGGTGCCCGAGCCCGACCAGATCCGACGTTCCGGGACCCGCCCGGCCACATCGTCCGGCCGGCGCCGGTCGCCGGCGGCGTCGGCGACGACCGGCGGCGCGTCCGCCCGGAAGTCCGGCGCTCGGCGACCGAGAAGGCCGAAGGCCACGTCCCCCACGATGAGGTCCCCGTCGGCGCGCACCACCACAGCCACCAAGGCCAGAAGCTCGAAGGCCACCACAGCCACCAAGGCCACTAAGGCCACCAGGGCCAGAAGCTCGAAGGCCACCAAGGCCACCACGGCCACCAAGGCCAGAAGCTCGAAGGCCACCAAGGCCACAAAGGCCACTAAGGCCACCACGGCCACCAAGAAGGCCAGGCCCACTAAGGCGACCAAATCTGCCAAAACCACCAAGGCAGCCAAGAAGGCCAGGCCTACCAAGGCCACCAAGGCCACCAAGCCAGCCAGGAAGGCCAGGCCTACCAAGGCCACCAAGGCCACCAAGGCCACCAAGGCGGCGAAGGTGGCCACGGAGCCAAAGGCCTCCCGCATCCGATCGTCCGCCACGCCGGCAGTGGCGGCCGACACGCCCCGGCTGCGCATCGGCACCGATGGTTCGCCTCCCGCTGTCGCGGTGGGCAACGGTCGCCCCTCCGTGTCGGGACGCTCGCCGGAAGGAGCGGGCTCGGCCCCCTCGCGGGTCCCCATCAACCGGCTGGCGAACACCAGGGTGGCGGCGAGCCGGGCTGCCGCAGGCCGGCTGTTGGGCGACCGTCGGGCCGCCAACCCCGTGCCCAGTTCCGTCGGCCCCCCCGTCCTGCCCAATAGACGGATCCGCCCGGCGGCCGTTGAGGCCCCTGCCCCCTCGCCCCCCGCCGACCCGGATCTGGAGCCCCTCGGGCCGCCCGACTTCATGATGCGCCCGACGCCCCCGCGACCGGCTGACCCGCCTGTGGCTGAGCCGGTGGCCGACGACGACCACTCCGGCGACACCGGCGGGTCGCCTGGGCCCGACGGGTTCCTGCAGTTCGACGACCTGCTCGAGTCGGTCGACTTCGACGATCCGGCCAAGGCGTACCCCGCCCGCGCCGCGCGCCGGGCGGCAGGGCGATCGCCGGACTCGGCGCCGACGGAGTCGACCATCACGAGGATCCCGCGCCCCCTGTCGGCCTGGCCCATGGGCGCCGGCTGATCGCTGTCCCGGGCCGGTGACCCATCTCCTGGTCACCAACGACTTTCCTCCCAAAGTCGGCGGCATCCAGTCGTACCTTTGGGAGCTGTGGCGGCGGCTACCGCCGGAGCGGGTGGTCGTGGCCACAACCCCGCACGCCGGCGATCGGGAGTTCGATCTCCGGCAGCCCTTCCGGATCGTGCGCTTGCCCGACCCCGTCCTGCTGCCACACCCGGGGTTGGCCAGGCGCCTACGGGCGCTGACAGCCCAGGTCGGCGCCGGATTGGTGATCCTCGACCCGGCGTTCCCGCTCGGGCTGCTCGGGCCGCGTCTCGGATGCCGTTACGCGGTGATCGTCCATGGCGCCGAGATCACCGTTCCCAGCCGGCTGCCCGGAACCCGGGAACTGATGCGCCGGGTCCTGCGGGGGGCGGCGCTCGTCGTGGCCGGAGGGGGGTATCCGGCGCACGAGGTCCAGCGGGTTGCCGGCGACGATGTCCCTCTCAGCCTGGTCCCGCCCGGTGTCGACCTCCGGCGGTTCCGGCCCCTCGACGCTGACGAGCGGGCCAAGGCTCGCGTCGACGCCGGGCTCCCAGTGGGAGGCCGCGTCGTGCTTGGGCTCAGCCGTCTGGTGCCCCGGAAGGGCTTCGACGCCCTCGTGGGCGCGGCCGCCCTGCTGGCGCCGGCCCGTCCCGATCTGGTGGTCGCCATTGCCGGCACGGGCCGCGACCGTGGCCGCCTCGAGCGCCTGGCGGCACGAGCCGGCGCTCCCGTTCGCTTCCTCGGGCTCCTTTCCGACGATGCCGTACCCGGCCTCATGGGGGCGGCCGACGTGTTTGCCGTCCCCTGTCGTAGCCGGTGGGGCGGTCTGGAGCAGGAGGGGTTCGGGATGGTGTTCCTCGAAGCGGCGGCGTGCGGTGTCCCGCCGGGGGCGGGACACAGCGGGGGGTCCTCCGAGGCCGTGGCCGACGGCCAGGCCGGCGTTGTCATCGACCGTCCCGGCGATCCCGCCGCGGTCGCCTGGGCCCTCGCCCCGCTGCTCGACGATGCCGACCTCCGTCGCCGGCAGGGAACCGCGGCCCGCCTCCGGGCCGAGACCTATTTCGACTGGGCTGGCCTGGCCGACACACTCGGCCGGGCCCTGGCCGTCCACGAATGACGCGCGCCGCCGAATCGCGGCCGGCTCCCGGCGCGGGGGATGCGCCCGGGGGAGGGCTGCGGAAGGCCTCGTGGTGGGGCACGGGCGTCTTCACCGTGACCGCGCTGGCGGCGTCGGTGGCGTCGGGACTGGACTCGAGCGATGCCCTGACCGGGGCGCTGGAAGGGGTGGCCTTTGCTGTGGCCGTCGGGTTGTTCCTGGCCGGATGCGTGCTGTTCCTGGTCGCGTATGCGAGGGGCGTGGCTCGCAGCCGCACCGACGAGGTGGCCGTAACCAATCTCTTCTTCCTCGCCGGCGGGGTTGTGCCCGAGGTGCGCCGGAGCCTGCTCGGATCGCTCGCCGTCCAGGTGATCGTGGCTCTCGGCACGGCCATCGCCCGGCCGTACACCAGCCTGGCCGCAGGCGCGCTCGTGCCCATGTACGGCCTCGGCCTCTGCGGGCTCTGGTCGGCACGCCACGGGACGTTCGCCCCCCGGAAGGCGCCGCCCCGCCCGCCGAGACCCCGCAGGCGAACGAACGATCGACCCGACGGGAACCCCGGTAACGTGAACGGGTCGTGACTCCCGTCAGCACTCCGCCCAGTGGGCCGGTCGGGCCCAGGCGGCCCCGCATCCTGTTGTTCACCGGTAAGGGTGGAGTCGGCAAGACCACAGCCTCGGCGGCCACCGCCCTGGCGTGTGCCGACGCCGGCAAGCGCACCATCGTGCTGTCGACCGACCCGGCTCACTCGTTGGCCGACGCCTACGACGTGGCCCTCGGTCCCACCCCTACGAGCGTGGCACCCGGTTTGTGGGGCCAACAACTCGACGCCCACCTGCGCATGGAGGAGGCGTGGTCGGACATCCAGGCTTACGTGGTCGCCGTTCTCGGGTGGGCCGGCATCGATGCCATCGAGGCCGAGGAGCTGGCCGTGATACCCGGCCTCGACGAGATCTTTGGCCTGAGCGATATCAAGGCCTTCGCCGCCTCGGGGGAATGGGACGTGATCGTCGTCGACTGCGCGCCGACGGCCGAGACCATCCGATTCCTCTCCCTGCCTGATGTCCTGTCCTGGTACATGGAACGCATCTTCCCGGTCGAGCGCAAAGTGGTGCGCGCCGTGCGTCCGCTCCTGTCGCGCGTGACGACCATGCCCGTGGCCGGCGAGGAGGTGTTCGACGCCGCCCGCCGGTTCTACGACCGCCTCGACGGCGTTCGGGAGCTGCTCACCGACGGCACCCGCACCAGCGTGCGCCTGGTCGTGAACCCCGAGCGCATGGTGGTGGCCGAGGCCCGCCGTACCTACACCTATCTCTCCCTCTTCGGCTACCGCACCGACGCGGTCATCGCCAACCGCCTGCTGCCCGAGGCCGTCACCGATCCGTGGTTCTCGGCCTGGAAGGCCACCCACGCCGAGCACATGGCATCGATCACCGACGGGTTCGCCCCGCTGCCGATCCTTCGGGCCGAGTTGGCGGCCACGGAGGTCGTGGGTGTCGAGCGGCTCCGGCGCTTTGCCGAAGCGCTCTACGCCGGGCTCGACCCCGCGGCCGTACTCCACGAGGGTGATCCGCTGCGCATCGAGCGACGGGGCAGCCGATATGTCATGTCCCTCGAGCTCCCGTTCGCCGAGGCCGGTGATCTCGAGGTGGGCCGGCGTCACGACGAGCTGTTCGTGCGGGTGGGCACCTACCGGCGGGCCATCGTGCTCCCCGATTCGCTGCGTCGACGCCCCGTCGACACCGCACGCATGGCCGACAACCGTTTGGAAGTCACCTTCGGGCCGAGCCCGGCGGCCGCCACTGCCCAGGAGACCGCGGGAGTCTGATGGTCGCCACCTCCGACGGGCCCGAGGGCGACGACGACCGGGTCACCGGTGGCGACTGCGACCCCGGCCACGACGTGGTGGTTCATCTCCAGGCGGCGGCCCTGGAGGTCATCGCTGCGGTGCGGGCCTTCCTCGACGCCGCCGAAGGAGTGGTGCGCGATCCGGCGGCGGCGGTCACCCTGGCATCGTCGTTGGCCGCCCGAGCCCGTCCCGGCCATGGCGAGGGCGACGAGCCCGAGGGGGTCCAACGTATCCGGGTCACCTGACTCGCGAATGGACTAGCTCGGCCCGCAGCTAGGCCCCCCATCGTGAGACGCTGACAGATAGGCATAGGAGAGGTCGCGGCCGAAGACCAGTACGGATTGAGGTTGGCGCCCCGGCCGTCGGGGGTCCAAAACTTCCCCGAAGAGACATTCTCGTCGGCGCCGGTATTCCTCGAGTGAGGGGTACCGCACGTGTGGCAAACGTCGCCAACGGCTACAAAGATCGAATGACGCGGCACGGAGAGCCGAAGCCTGCGGGGCCGCCTGTCGAGGGGCACAAGACGGGCCGTTGGCATCCCGAGACCTTCGTCTGCGCCTTCCGGGGCCATCGTGCTCCGGCAGCCGACGTCCGACGCCTGCGTGCCGACGACTGGCTGGTGGGGGTCGAGGCGACGGGTGGCGGCCATTTGGCCCGTTGCCTGCGCTGTGACGCCTGGGTGTTCGTCGACCCCGACGTCGCCACCCGCGACGACCTGGGCGGCATCGATCTGGAGGTTCCCGAGCGGGGGAAGAAGCTGCGCGACTCGCTGATCCTCAAGGCCATCGCCGTCGACCGGGGCGTCCACTCGGTGGTGTTCGCCCTGTTGGCCGTGGGACTGCTCTTTCTTCGCTGGGACCTCGTCAGCCTCCAGGGTCAGGCCCGCGCCCTCGTCGACAACGCCAGCAACAGCCTGGCCGGCACCGGGCAGGCCACCAGTCGGAGCTTTCTGCTCAGAGAGCTCGACCGCCTGATCGGCCTCGACCCCAAGACGCTGCGGCTCCTGTTCTTCACCGCGGTGGTCTACGCAGTGATCGAAGGGGTGGAGGCGGTCGGGCTCTGGCGGGGGCGGCGGTGGGCCGAGTACCTCACCGCCCTGGCCACCGCCGGCTTCCTGCCCCTCGAGGTCAACGAATTGCTCAAGCAGGTGACCGTCGGCCGGATCATTGCCCTGATCGTGAACCTGGCCGTGCTCATCTACCTGCTATGGGCCAAGCACCTGTTCGGCATCCGTGGCGGTGCCACCGAGGACGCCGACGAGCTCAAGGCAGGGGAGCAGCTTCCCGTGCTTCCCGGCCAGATCGTCCCTCTTGCGAAAGGAAATCTCTGATGGCCAGATTGGCATTTTGCGGATTGGGGCGGATGGGCGCGCCCATGGCCGGGCGCCTGCTCGACGCGGGCCACGACCTGGTGGTGTGGAACCGCTCTCCGGATCGGGCCTCGGGTTTGGTCAAACGAGGTGCCCGCCCGGCCGCATCCCCATCCGAGGCGGCGGCGTCGGCTGACGTGGTCTTGACCATGCTGGCCACCCCCGAGGCCCTCGACGCGGTGGCGTTCGGCCCCGGCGGATTGGCGTCGGACATTCGCCCGGGAACGACGGTCATCGAGATGTCCACCGTCGGCCCTGACGTCGTCCGGGATCTCGCCGCCCGCCTGCCCGACGGCGTCGACGTGCTCGACGCGCCTGTGCTCGGCAGCGTCCCCCAGGCGACCGAGGGAAGTCTCGAGATCTTCGTCGGGGGTAGCGAGGAAGCGTTCGGACGTTGGCGCCCGGTCCTCGAGGCCATGGGCCGGCCCGTCCGGTTCGGCACCCTCGGCGCCGGCGCGTCGATGAAGCTGGTGGCCAACTCCACGCTCGGCGCGGTCATGTCCGCCGTCGGCGAGGCCCTGGCCCTGGCCGACGCGCTGGGCCTCGATCAGGCACTCGTGCTCGACACCCTGGCCGAGTCCCCGGTTGGGGCGACCCTGAAGTCGAAGCGCCACTTGATCGAGAGTGGCGAGTTCCAGCCCAACTTCACCCTGGCTCTGGCCGCCAAGGACCTGCGCCTGGTGGACGAGGCGGCCCGGGCCGTCGGCATCGAGGCCTGGGTGGCAGCCGCGGCCCGGGCCCACTTCGAAGACGCCAACCGGGCCGGGCTCGGTGACCTCGACTACTCGGCTGTCATCGCCCACGTTCGCGCCAGTAGCGACCCCCACCCCTCGAACTTGTCGCGCTGAGGGTCAGACAGATGACTACCTGTGCATTTCGTGAGCTACCTACCACGGATCTTGTCCATCACAATGCACAGGTAGTCATCTTCTGGACCCTGATCGACGCCAGGGGGTGTTCAGCGCGCCAGGGACGGACGTCGGGGCGGGGGTCACCGGCCCGCCGGGGCACAATGGGCCATGGCCGAACAGTCTCCCGATACCAGCATCGTCGCTTTCGTCGCCGGACCAGAGGGGCAGTGGCGGATCGACGGAATCCTCGCCCCCAAGGGTGAGTCGCTGCCTCCCGCCGCCCGTCTCGCCGTTGTCGAGGGTGAAGGCATCGACGAGCCGAAAGGCCGGTGGGCGCTTCGGGGGATGGTGCTTCCCGCCGTGTACGCCAACGAGGCCGAGGAGGGCGCGCTGGCGGCCAAGCAGGCGCCCCTGGGCCGCCCCGAGGCGCGTTGCGCGGCGCTGATCGCCGTTCGGAAGTCACCGGCCTGGTGGGCCATGTCCCACGACGAGCGCCGGGCAGTGATCGAGGAGCAGTCGCACCACATCGCCGTCGGGCTGGAGTACCTCCCGGCGGTGGCCAGGCGCCTGCACCATGCCCACGAGCTGCGCGAGCCCTTCGACTTCCTGACCTGGTTCGAGTACGCCCCGGCCGACGGGGAGGCCTTCGACGAGCTGGTCGTCCGCCTGCGGGCCACCGAGGAGTGGTCCTTCGTCGAGCGCGAGGTCGACATCCGCGTCACCCGCTGACCTCGCGCGCCGGGTGCCGCTCACTACGATCGTTCCCATGACCGAGGGTTCCCCGGGACGCAGTCCTTTCCCCCCGATCGCCTCCTACGGGTTCCTGTCCGACTGCGAGACGACCACGTTGATCGCCCCCAGCGGCAACGTCGAATGGCTCTGCATTCCCCGTCCCGACAGCCCGAGCGTCTTCGGGGCGATGCTCGACCGCTCGGCCGGCGGCTTCCGCCTCGCGCCCACCGATGCGGCCGTGCCGGCGGGGCGGCGCTATCTCCCCGGCACCCTCGTGATCGAGACCACCTGGCAGCTGCCCACGGGCTGGCTCATCACCCGTGACCTCCTCTGCATGCGGCCGTGGTACCACGACTCCCATCGGTCCCACAACTACCAACGTTCGCCCACCGACTTCGAGGCCGAGCACATCCTGTTGCGCACCGTCCGCTGCGTCAGCGGGACGGCAGAGGTCAACCTCTCGTGCGAGCCGGTGTTCGATTACGGGCAACGCTCGGGCGAGTGGTCGTACCAGGGCGACGGCTACAGCGACGCCGTGGTCAGCGTGGAAGGCAACGAGCTCACCCTGCGTCTCACCACCAACCTCCGCCTCGGGTTCGAGGGGCGGGGTGCTCACGCCCGCACGCAGATGCGCGAGGGCGACAACGTCTTCGTCGCCCTGGCCTGGGGCGAGCAGGACCCGCCCCTCACCTGGGACGACGCCTACGAACGCAGTTGGCGGACAGCCGAGTACTGGCGGCAGTGGCTGAACCACGGCGAGTTCCCCGACCACCCGTGGCGGACCTACCTCCAGCGCAGCGCCCTCACCCTCAAGGGCCTCACCTATTCGCCCACCGGAGCCCTCTTGGCCGCGGCCACGACCTCGCTTCCCGAGACGCCGGGCGGCGAGCGCAACTGGGATTACCGCTACAGCTGGATCCGCGACTCCACCTTTGCCCTCTGGGGGCTCTACACCCTGGGCTTTGACGCCGAGGCCAACGACTTCTTCTATTTCATCGCCGACGCGTGCGACGGCGACCATCCCCTCCAGATCATGTACGGCGTGGGCGGCGAGCGCCGTCTCGACGAGCAGCTCCTCGACCATCTGAGCGGCTACGAGGGGGCCCGCCCGGTCCGCGTCGGCAACGGCGCCTACGACCAGGAACAGCACGACGTGTGGGGGGCGGTTCTCGATTCGGTGTATCTCCACACCAAGTCCCGTGACTACTTACCCGAGCGGGTCTGGCCCCTACTCAAGCTCCAGGTCGAGGCGGCCATGGAGAACTGGCGCAAGCCCGACCGGGGGATCTGGGAGGTACGAGGCGAACCTCGGCATTTCACGTCGTCCAAGCTCATGTGCTGGGTGGCCCTCGATCGCGGTGCCCGTTTGGCCCGCATCCACGACGACCAGGATCTGGCCGATCGTTGGGAGGCAGTGGCGGCCGAGATCCACGCCGACATCTGCGAGCACGGCGTCGACAAGCGAGGCGTGTTTAAGCAGCACTACGACACCGACGCCCTCGACGCCTCGAACCTCTTGATGCCCCTGGTGCGGTTCCTGCCCCCAGACGACGAACGGATCCGGGCCACGGTGCTCGCCATCGCCGACGAGCTCACCGTCGACGGCCTGGTACTGCGGTATCGGGTGGGGGAGACCGACGACGGCCTCTCCGGTGAGGAGGGCACTTTCGCCATCTGCTCGTTCTGGTTGGCATCGGCGCTGTCCGAGATCGGCGAGCACGAGAAGGCCCACCAGCTGTGCGAACGCCTCCTCTCGTTCGCTAGCCCCCTGTTGCTCTACGCCGAGGAGATCGACCCCAAGTCGGGCCGCCACCTGGGCAACTTTCCCCAGGCCTTCACCCACCTGGCCCTCATCAACGCCCTCATGCACGTCATCAAGGCCGAGAGCCGCCAGGACACCCGCCGCTTCGTGACCCCTCGCTCGCTGACGGGTTAGTGCACTAGAACGGCGGCATGGCTGTCTGTGGCATCGACCTGGGCGGTACGAAGTGCCTGGGCATGGTGCTCGACGAGGGTGCGATCGTGGCCGAGGCCCGAATGCCGACCCCGAGCGGGACGGACGCCGTGGTCGCCGGCCTCGTGGGTATGGTCGACGCACTGGGCGGCCCGGCCGATCTCGATGCCGTCTGTGTGGGGGCGCCCGGGCTGGTCGATCGCCGCGGTGTCCTCCGCGTCGCACCCAACCTGGCGGTGGAACCCGGACTCGACCTGCGGTCGGTGCTCGAGCAGCTCCTGGGCCGGCGCGTCATGGTCGAGAACGACGCCACCTGTGCGGCTTGGGGCGAGCGGGAGAGAGGTGCAGCGCGCGGCTTCGACCACGTCATCCTCGTGACCCTCGGCACCGGGATCGGCGGCGGGATCATCATCGACGGGCGCGTCCATCGGGGGGCCAATGGCTTCGCCGGCGAGATCGGCCACATGGTCGTCGATCCCCATGGTCCGCTGTGCCCGTGCGGCCAGCGCGGGTGTTGGGAACGCTTCGCGTCGGGGAGCGGTCTCGGGCGCCTCGGTCGCGAGGTGGTCGCAGACAGCGAGGGCCCGAGCGGCCCCCTGAGCGGGGGACAGGGCCCGAGCGGCCCCCTGAGCGGGGGACAGGGCCCGAGCGGCTCGAGCCGGATGGTCGAGCTGGCCGGGGGCAGGGTCGAGGACGTGCGGGGCGAACACATCACCGCGGCGTTGGCCGGTGGCGACGCCCAGGCCGGCGAGGTCATGCGCCGGTTCGCCTGGTGGACGGCGCTGGGCCTGGCCAACCTGGCCAACGTCTTCGACCCCGAGGTGTTCGTGCTCGGGGGCGGGCTCATCACTGCGGGAGATGCGCTCCTCGCCCCGGTCCGCGCCGCTCTCGCCGAGCTGCTCTTCGGGGCGACCCAACGTCCGGAGGTGGCGGTGGTCGCGGCCGAGCTCGGCGAGCGCGCCGGTGCCACAGGGGCTGCGCTGCTGGCGGCCGGCGGCGGGTAGACGCGACCCATGCGCGTCGGGATCTCCCTGCCCCAGTTCCGTGACGACGCCGAGACCGCCCTGGCCACGGCGAAAGAGGCTGAGCGCGCCGGTCTCGACGGCGTGTTCGTCTTCGACCACCTATGGCCGCTCGGTCGCCCTGATCGCCCCGCCCTGTACAGCCACGTCCTGCTCGGCGCCCTGGCCGCCGAAACCGGGCGCCTCGTCCTGGGCCCGCTCGTGGCCCGGGTGTCTGTCGTACCCGACGACGTGCTGGTCAACGCCATGGTCACGCTCCAGGCCATGGTGGGGGACCGCCTCCTGGTCACGCTGGGCACGGGCGACAGCGCCAACCGGGCCGAGAACGATGCCTACGGCGTGGGTTTCGAGTCGGTCGACGACCGGGTGGCCGCACTGGTGCGGTGCTGCGGCGACCTTCGTGCCGCCGGCGTGGCCACCTGGGTCGGCGGCCGGTCGAAGGCGGTGCGGCGGGCCGCGGCCACGTCCGACGGGTGGAACCTCTGGGGCCTCGATGCCCCCGGGTTCGCCGTCGCGGTCGACGGCTTCGCGGGCGAAGGGACGGGAGGGTCGGTTGCCACGAGTTGGGGTGGCCAGGTCCTCGTGGGCCGCAACGCCGAAGAGGCCGATGAGAAGTTGGCCCGCCATGGTGACCGCCCCGGCCTGGTCCACGGCACCGTCGACGACCTCAGCCGCCACCTCGCCGCCCTGGCCGACACCGGCGCGTCCTGGGCCGTGTGTGCTCCTCTCGACGTTGGGTCCGACTCTCGGGCGGTCGAGAATGTCGCCGAGGCGGCCGCCTCGGCCCGGTAGCCTCGCCTCGCCGCCAGGCCGAGAGGAACGCATGGAATTTCGGCGCATCAACGCCCTGCCCCCGTACGTTTTCACCGTCATCGACGGGTTGAAGATGGCCGCCCGGCGAGCAGGTGAGGACGTCATCGACCTGGGCTTCGGCAACCCCGACATCGCCTCGCCCGACGTCGCCGTCGAGAAGCTGGCCGAGGCCGCCCGCAACCCCCGCAACCACCGATACTCGTCGAGCCGGGGCATCCCCAAGCTCCGGGCCGCGGTGTGCGACCTCTACCAACGCCGCTTCGGTGTCGACCTCGACCCCGACACCGAGGTCATCAACACCATCGGGGCCAAGGAGGGTCTGTCCCATCTGATGTGGGTGCTCCTCGGGCCCGGCGACACCGCCCTGGTCCCCACGCCGTCCTACCCGATTCACATCTACGCCCCGCTGTTCGCCGGGGCCGACGTGCGCCAGGTCCCCCTCGGCGAGGGGCAGGACTTCTTCGCCAACCTCATCGAGGCATGGGAGAACGCCTGGCCCCACCCTCGCGTCATCGTGATCTCGTTCCCCCACAACCCCACGACGACGTGCGTCGACCTGGCCTGGTTGGAGCGCATCGTGGCCTTCGCCCGCGAGCACAACGTGATCCTCGTCCATGACTTCGCCTATTCCGACACCGCCTTCGACGGCTACGAGCCGCCGTCGATCCTGCAGGTGCCGGGAGCCAAGGATGTGGCCGTCGAGCTCTACACCCTCACCAAGTCGTTCTCCATGGCCGGATGGCGGGTGGGGTTCTGTGTCGGCAACCCCGAGATCGTCGCCGCCCTGGCCAAAATCAAGTCCTATCTCGATTACGGCACCTTCCAGCCCATCCAGATCGCCGCCATCGTGGCCATGAATGAGGCGCCCGACTACCCGAAGGTGGTCAACGAGATCTACTGGAACCGCCGCAACGCCCTGTGCGACGGGTTGAACCGCATCGGGTGGGAGGTGGAGCGGCCCCGGGCCACCATGTTCTTGTGGGCCCCCATCCCTGAGCCCTACCGCGAGATGGGTTCGCTCGAGTTCGCCTCGTTCCTCGTTCGCGAGGCGAGGGTCGCCACCTCGCCGGGCATCGGCTTCGGGCCGACCGGCGACGGCTACGTGCGCTTCGCCCTCATCGAGAACGAGCAGCGCATCGGCCAGGCCGTGCGCAACCTCCGCCGGGCCTTGACCAAGCTGTAGCCCCCCAGCACCCTGCTCAGCGGGCCGCTCGGTGATCATCGACGACGACATGCCCGACCGATTGGCCGACCTGCTCCTCCTGGTAATCTCACCTCGCCCTTGAGTCGCGGGACAAGCGTGCCGATATGGATGTATCAATGGAGTATCCCAGCAGTCTGTTGGGATGAAGAGGGCGTCCACCAGGGCGTTCGGGGGTCTTTCCAACGAGGAGTACCGATGTTCGCTCGAGGTGTCGAGCGGCGGCCCCGGCCGGCGCACGACCTGGTCCAGGTGGTCTTCAGGTGCTCGGAGTGCCGGCGGGCTCTCGAGCTCGAGCTCGTGGTCGCCGCCGACGTCGAGCGTGACGACAACGGCGTCACTGGCTGGGTCGTGTTCACCCACCAGTGCGCGTGCAGCCCTGGCGATCTGCTCGTCAGCCGGGCCTGGGCCACCCATCCGGCGTTCGTGGCCCTCTTCGGCAGTCAGCCGTGGCTGCCCTACCGGGCCCCCTTCGCCTACGGCGTCGTCGCCGACGACGATCCCGTCCTCGCCCGCTGGCGTTGGGAGCTGGCTCAACTGGCCGATGCCGACGAGTTCCTGCTCTTCGTCGACGACGCGCTGTGCTCACAGCGGCGGGCACCCGGGTCCTAGGGACGGGTGCCGCCCCTTCCGGCGGGGACCCTAACTCCGCCGGATTGACGAAGCCCACCCTCCTGTGGGGTAACGGCATCGTCGCCCGTCTGTAACCGGCCGTTCACAACGCGGTCGTAACGTGCGGACAATGCAGACCTATCTCCTCCGGGTGTGGCTGCCCGACCGTCCCGGGGCCCTCGGTGCCGTGGCCAGTCGGGTCGGTGCCGTCCGGGGCGATCTGATCGGTATCGACATCCTCGAACGCGATGGTGGTCAGGCCATCGACGAGCTGGTGATCCAGGTTCCCGACGAGAGCCTGGTGCCCCTCCTCGTCTCCGAGATCAACCAGGTCGACGGTGTCGACGTGGAAGACGTCCGCCAGGCACCCGATCGGCTCCACGACCCTCGCCTCGATGCCTTGGAGACGGCCTCGGCGCTGGTGGCGGCGACCGGGCCGGGCTTCCTGCTCGACGTGCTGGTCGCCCGGGCCCGGCTCGACTTCGAGACCGAGTGGTCGGCGGTCGTCGATGTCGACCAGCGTCTGCTGCGGGCCTGCGAGGGGGCGCCCCCCCCGCCGGCCTGGTTGATCGCGTTCGTGGACGGGAGCCGATCCTCGGCGGCGGCCGTGTCCGGTGAGTGCGGCCCCGACGATGTCGCTTGGGCCGGACTCGCCGACGGAGGTCTCGCCCTGGTTGTCGGCCGGCGCGGCCGGCCCTTCAGGGCCCGGGAGCGTCGCCAACTCGGAGCGGTCGCCCGCATCGCCGATCATCGGTTGACCAGCCTGGGGGGGGTATCAGGCGACGTGCGACTCGACGAAGCGGCTCTGCCGTCGCGGTTGGGCGGCACCCCCCTGGGCGGCACGAATCTGGCCCCGGCCGAGGCCGCGGGGAGCCGGATCGCCTGATCTCGGCCCTGGCGGTGAGCGAGCACTCCCTCCCCCGGAGCGCCTGCCGCCAGGGTCCGAGTCGTCCGGCCCACGGGTAGGGTGGCGGCGATGCGCGTCGGGATCCTCACCGGTGGAGGCGACTGCCCCGGGCTGAACGCGGTGATCCGCGCCGTCGTGCGCAAGGCCGAGCGTCATTACGGGGACGAGCTGGTGGGTTTCCGTGACGGGTGGCGGGGCGTCCTCGAGGGCGATATTGAGGCCCTCGACGTCGAGCGCTGCCGGGGCATCCTTCCCCGGGGAGGCACCATCCTCGGCACCTCCCGGACCAATCCCTACAAGATCGAGAGCGGTCCGGAGCGGGCGGTTGCCGTCCTGCGTGAACATCGGATCGACGCCCTCGTGGCCATCGGTGGCGACGACACCCTGGGAGTGGCCGAGCGCCTCGGCGGCGAAGGCGTGAGCGTGGTGGGTGTGCCCAAGACCATCGACAACGACCTGTCGGCCACCGAGGTCACCTTCGGCTTCCACACCGCCGTGCAGATCGCCAGCGATGCCATCGACCGCCTGCACACCACAGCCGAGTCCCACGACCGGGTGATGGTGGTCGAGGTGATGGGCCGCGACGCGGGATGGATCGCCACCTACGCGGGTATCGCCGGGGGCGCGGCCGAGATCCTCATCCCCGAGGAGGCGTTCGACATCGACGAGGTCGCCGATCGCCTGCGCCAGCGTCACAAGCGGGGCCGTTTCGCATCGTTGGTCGTCGTGGCCGAGGGGGCCAAGCCCAAGGAGGGCACGATGGTCGTCCAGTCGGGCGAAGTCGACCAGTTCGGCCACGAGCGCCTCGGTGGAATCGCCAACGTGGTGGCGGGCGAGATCGAGAAGCGCACCGGTTTCGAGACCCGTGTCACGATCCTCGGCCACGTCCAGCGGGGAGGGACACCCACGGCCTTCGACCGGGTGTTGGCCACCAGGTTCGGGATCGGCGCCATCGACGCTGTCCACAACAAGGCCTTCGGCCACATGGTGGCCCTTCAAGCCGGGGAGATCGTGCTGGTCCCGTTGGCCGAGGCAGTGGGTGAGTCCAAGACCGTCGACCCCGGCATCTACCACGGGGTGGCCCAGGAGTTCTTCGGGTAGTCGCCGGTCCGGGCCCTCGGCCGACAGGGCGTCCGCGTGTTAGAAACCGGGGCGACGAACGGAGGGTCCGATGGAGATGAAGTCCTACGAGCACGGCGTCCCGTCCTGGGTCGACCTGGGAACGGCCGACGCAGCCAAGGCGGTGGAGTTCTACCGCGCCCTCTTCGGCTGGGACGTGCAGGAGGGCCCTGCGGAGGCCGGTGGCTACCGGATGGCGATGCTCAAGGACAAGCCGGTGGCCGGCCTCGGGCCCCAGCAGAACCCCGGTACGCCGTACTGGTCGACCTACATCAACGTGGACGACGCCGAGGCGCTGGCCGCCAGGGTCACCGACAACGGCGGGCGCATCCTGCTGGCGCCCATGGACGTGATGGGCTTCGGTCGCATGGCCGTGCTGGGCGACCCCCAGGGGGCGGTCTTCTCGATCTGGCAGGCAGGCACCCACGCGGGGGCGGGCCTGGTGAACGAACCCGGCGCCTTCTCCTGGTGCGAGCTGGTCACCACCGACGTTGTGGCGGCCACGGCCTTCTACTCGGCCGTGTTCGGATGGGAGGCGGAGACCCACGGCGAGCCCGGTTCGCCCGGTGGCTACACCGAGTGGAAGGTCGGGGGCCGTTCGGTGGCCGGGATGATGGCCAAGCCGCCCAACCTGCCCGCGGCGATTCCGCCCTTCTGGGCGGTGTACTTCTCCGTCGCCGACACCGACGCCGCGGTGGCCCGCGTCACCGATCTCGGGGGAAGTCTGATGATGGGCCCGAGAGACATCGAGCCCGGGCGCTTCGCCGTCGTCGCCGATCCCGCCGGGGCCGTGTTCAACGTCATTGCCGTCCAAGCCGGCCTGACCGGATAGCCGCGTCGCGTGGCGGCGATGACCGGCGCGGCCGAACGCTGGGCCGACCAGCTGGGCGGCTGGGCCATACCACCGGAGATTCTCGCTACCGCGCCCGAGTCACCCTGGGGGTTCCAGCCGTCGCTGTTCCGCGCCCCGGACCCCGACGACGGAAGCGACAGCCTGTCGCGCCGTCGCGCCCTCGAGGCGCTTCCCCGCGAGGGCACCGTGATCGACGTGGGCGCCGGGGGCGGCACGGCGAGCTTGCCGGTGGCGGTGGCCGGCCAGGCCCGCCGGGTGATGGCCGTCGACAGCGATGCCGAGATGCTGGCCGGCTTCGCAGCCCGAGCCGACGAGCTGGGGGTCGACCACGCCGAGGTCGTGGGTCGGTGGCCCGACGTGTCGGCAGACGTCCCGCCGGCCGACATTGTGGTGTGCAACCACGTGCTCTACAACGTGGCCGATCTGGCGGCGTTCGCCTTGGCCCTCACCGCTCATGCCCGACGTCGGGTGGTCGTCGAGGTCACCTCCACCCATCCACGGTCGGGTCAGGCCCCGCTCTGGCGACATTTCCACGACCTGGACCGTCCCACCGGCCCCACGGCCGACGACGCCGTGGCCGTGCTGGTCGAGGCCGGCCTGAACGTGTCGTCCGAGGCCTTTCTCGCCCCACCCCGACCCGATCGCCCTCGGCACGCGTGGGTGGGTCTCGTCCGACGCCATCTCTGTCTCCCGCCCGAGCGGGACCCCGAGGTCGACGCCCTCCTTCCCGCCGACGCCGAGCTGGGCTTCAGGCAGGTGGTGGCCCTTTGGTGGCCCGGCTCGGCGTAGAGAAACCCGTTCCGGTCACGCTATGGCCGGTAGAAGCGTGACCAGAACCGCGGGGCCAGGGCTCGAGATCGTCGAGGAGCTGGCGTAGGGGGTCGACCAGGGCCGGGGTGGCGGCCAGGACCGAGCCCGAACCGGGAACCGGCCCGTCCAGGCCCACGACGCCGGCCCCGGCCTCGGCGGCAATGAGGGCGCCGGCGGCCAGGTCCCACGGCTGGAGCCCGGCTTCGTAGTAGGCGTCGACTCGGCCGCACGCCACCCAGCACAGGTCGAGGGCAGCGGCTCCCAGACGGCGGATGTCCCGGACCAGCGGCAGCACCCGGCTCAGCACCGCCCCCTGGGCCTTGCGCCGCTCGGCCACGTAGGAGAACCCGGTGGCCACCAGGCAGGTGTCCAGGTCGGTGGCGCCCGAGACGGCGAGGCGCCGGCCTTCGCCGAACGACCGGCCGCCGGTGGCGAACGCTCCCCCGCCGACGACGGCTCGGAACATCTCGTCGTGGGCCGGGGCGCCGACGACGCCGACCACGGGGCGGCCGTCGAGCTCGGCGGCGATCGACACGGCGAAGGTGGGGTGGCCGTAGAGGTAGTTGGTGGTGCCGTCGAGGGGGTCGATGACCCAGCGCACGCCGCTCGAGCCGGCCCGGTTCGACCCCTCCTCGGCGAGGATCCCGTCGTCGGGGCGGGCCCGGATCAGGCCCTCTACGATCAGGGCCTCCGAGGCCCGGTCCATGTCGGTGACCATGTCGGTGGCGCTCGTCTTGGTGGCGATGTCGGCATGGACCGACGCCCGACCCTCGAGGAGCAGGGCCCCGGCGTCGGTGGCCAGGCTCACCGCCAGGTCGACGAGGGCGGCCAGGTCGACGAGATCGGACGGTGCGGCCACGACCCGACCCTACGCACAACTACGGTCGCCTCATGCCACCTGAGCGGTTCGACACGGTGCCGGCGCGAGCTCTCGCCGTCTATGCCCACCCCGACGACCCGGAGATCTCCTGCGGCGGCACCCTGGCCGCGTGGGCGGCAGGGGGAGCCGAGGTGCACGCCCTCACCTGCACCCGGGGCGACAAGGGGTCACCGGACCCGGCCACCGACCCCAACGAGCTCTCCGCACTGCGGGCCGACGAGGTCGCCGCCGCTGCCCAAGTGCTCGGTCTGGCCGGCCACGACCAGCTCGATGTCGACGACGGCGAGATCGAGAACACCGCGGCGGTACGAGCACTCATCGTCGCCACCATTCGCCGCGTCCGTCCCGACGTGGTGGTCTGCCCCGATCCCACCGCGGTCATCTTCGGGGACACCTATTTCAACCACCGCGACCATCGCATGGTGGGCTGGGCCACCCTCGACGCGGTTGCACCCGCGGCGGGCAATCCGCTGTACTTCCCCGATGCCGGCCCTGCCCACCAGGTGCCGGTCGTCTTGCTGTCGGGGACCCTGGCCCCCAATGTATGGGTCGACATGGCCTCGGTGCTCGATACCAAGGTGGCAGCCCTGGCCTGCCACCGCAGCCAGCTCGGCAGCGAGGGTGAAGAATGGCTCCGGGCCGTGATCACCGCCCGGGCCGAAGACGACGGTCGGGCCGGCGGAACCCGCCTGGCCGAAGGCTTCCGTCGCCTGAACCTGAGTTGAACGGTCACCAGCGGAGGGCACCCGGGCCCTAGGGGCCACGCCCGCCGCGGTCAGCGGGGCCCAAACCCCGCTGACCTGGGAGCTGTTCTCAGGCGCCAGGAGTAGCGCTCAGCCCCGCCCGCCCGCCTGCCACTCGCCCATGGCGCGGAGGACGAGGACGGCGATGACGGCGACGCCGATCGCCGAGACCACCGCTCCCACCAGGGCCCCCGTCCCCTGAGCCACGTCGCAGTCGCCGGTGCATTGCACCCGCACCAGAGCCAACCCGATCAGCAGGCCCGAGAGCCCGCCCACGCAGATGACCACGAAGGCGACGACCCGCGCCCCGACCCCTGGGAGGGCGGTCGGCCCGACCGGTCCCCTGGGCGGAGTGTCGGACCCGGTCGGCGCCTTTCGCTCTCCGTCGGCACCGTCGTCAGGCATCGAAGCATCGTACGCTGGGGGTTGATGGTCGGTCCTCGAAGCCGGGAGCCGTCGATCCTTCATGTCGACCTCGACGCCTTCTTCGCCGCCGTTGAGGTGCTGGAGGACCCGAGCCTCGTCGGCAAGGCCGTGGTCGTGGGAGGCACCGGGGGGCGGGGGGTGGTGGCGGCGGCGTCCTACGAGGCCCGGGCCTACGGGGTGCACTCGGCGATGCCCTCGGCGCGGGCCCGGCGCCTATGCCCCGGTGCCGTCTTCCTCGCCGGCCGCCACGACGTCTATGCCGACTACAGCCGGCGCCTCCATGCCGTTCTCGCGTCGTTCACCCCCTTCGTCGAGGGGATCTCCCTGGACGAGGCCTTCCTCGACGTCTCCTCGGTGCGCCGCCTGTGGGGGTCGGGGCCGGAGATCGCCGTGCAGTTGCGGGCCCGGGTCCACGACGAGGTCGGGCTGTGGTCGTCGGTGGGGGTGGCCACCACGAAGTTGCTGGCCAAGCTGGCCTCGGAGGCGGCCAAGCCCACACCGTCGATGGCCGGACCCCTGCCCGGGCTCGGCGTGAAGGTGGTGGTCGCCGACGAGGAACTGGTCTTCCTGCACGCCCACCCGGTGGGCGCTCTCTGGGGTGTGGGCCCGGCCACCCGCCGCCGCCTTGACCGCTTCGGGATCGAGACGGTCGGCGACCTCGCCGCCCTTCCGCTCGACACCCTGATCGGTGCCCTCGGGCAGGCGTCGGGTAGGTCCCTGCATGCTCTGGCCCACAACGGGGACCCTCGCCCGGTCGTGGCCGACCGGGCGGCCAAGTCCGTCGGCCACGAGGAGACCTACCCACGCGACCATCGCGACCCCGATGTCCTCCGCCGTGAGGTGGTGCGGCTGTCCGACGCCGTCGCCAGCCGGCTGCGCAGCGCCGGGCTCTCGGGGCGGACGGTGACCCTGAAGGTGCGCTTCGGAGACTTTCGTACCATCACCCGGTCCCACACCGAGCCCGATGGGCTCGATACCGGCCCGGCCCTCTCCGCCGCCGCCCACGCCCTCCTGGCCGGCGTCGATGTGTCACCCGGGGTACGGCTCCTCGGGCTCAGCGCGTCCAACCTGGTGGCGGCCCGGGGCCGCCAACTCAGCCTCGAGGAGGTGTTGGCCGCAGGGGACCGTGGGGAGGGCGTGGCCAGGGCCGTCGACCAGGTTCGCGTCCGCTTCGGTGACCGGGCCGTGGGGCCGGCGTCGCTCGTCGGCGAGAAAGGTTTGGAGGTCCGGCGTCGGGGGGACCAGCAATGGGGTCCGCAGGTCTAGTCTGGGAGAGAGAGATTCCTGGTCTCACCGCGTTGTTGAGCATGTCGTGCTGTGCGAAGATTGGCCCCTGCGAAGGAGCAGGGATGTTGAGAGGGTAGACGTGCCGCTTTCCGAGGACGAGCAACGGATCCTCCATGAGATAGAGCAACAGTTCTACGAGAGCGATCCTGCCTTCGCGCGTGAGGTCGGCAAGACGACGCTGTACCGCCACGCTGGGCGCAACCTCAAATGGGCGACGCTCGGCTTCATCTGCGGCTTCGTCCTGCTCCTCGTGGCCTTCGCCTCGAACCTCTACCTGGGATTCGCCGGCTTCCTGGTGATGCTCGGCTCGGCGGTGATCTTCGAGCGCAACCTGCGCAAGATGGGCCGGGCCGGCTGGCGTCAGGTGTCCGACACCATGAAGACCCACAACCTGCGCGAGAGCATGGGCGACGCCGGCAAGCGCATCAGGAAACGCTTCAAGCGCGAGGACTGATCAACCGAAGCGCCGACTGATCAACCGAAGCGCCGACTGATCAACCGAAGCGCCGCCTTATCAGCGGGAGCGACGCGACGACCGCCGGGCTCGCTCGACGGCCTTCACGAGGGGCCTGGGGTCGAGCGACCACAGGGTCCTTGCTACCGGGCCCACGTCGGAGCGCACCGCGGTGCGGACGGTAGCGGCGGCGGATTCGGCTCGGTGGGCGGCGGCGTCGTCGGCGCCGGCGGGGGAGTAGGCGGCCGAGGAGAGCTGGCCGGCAAGTTCGAACATGGCCGACCCCGCCGAGGTGTCGGGCAACCCCGAACGGGCGCGCGTCGCGTACTCGATCGCCGTCTCCGCCGGCCGCTGGCCGATTCCCGCCCGGGCCAGGTCCTCCTCGGCCTCCGACCACGCCAGCAGGACCCGGTCGGTGGGCGTGGCGGCGCGGGCCCGCCGGCGCGAATGGCGCATCCGGTAGGCCAGGGGCACCCCACCCAGGTAGATCGCGACAACCAACACGATCAGCCCCAGCGTCGCCGCGAGGGGCCAACCCGACGGCGTCGCCGTGTTCGGGGACTTGGCGTCGGCCGGAGAGGGCGCCGAGGTGGTAGGCGCCGATTGTCCGGCTGGCGGAGCGGCGTTGACCGGGGGGGTGGTGGCGGGGGCGGCCGGTTCGTCGGTGCCGGGGACCGGGGCCGTGGCGCCGACGCCGGTGTAGGCCTCGGTTCCGGGGTGGACCCGGCCGGGGGTGGGCTCGAACGACACCCATCCGTAGGGGGCCAGGTACACCTCGGGCCAGGCATGGGCCTCCCGGCCGGTGACGTGGTAGCGGCGGTCGGCCCCGAGGGTGCCGGACGTGAAGCCGACGGCGACGCGACTCGGGAGGTCGATCGATCGGGCCATCGCCGCGAAGGTGCCGGCGAACTGCTCGCAGTAGCCCGCCTTGACCCTGAGGAACCTCTGGATGGCCCCGTCGTCGTGGCCCGCGGGCACGTTCAGGTCGTAGGTGAAGTTGGTCCGGAACCAGTCCTGGAGCGCCCGGGCCTGGTGGAACGGCGTCAGCTGTCCGGTCGACGATTCCTCGGCCGAACAGGCGAGGAGCCCACAGGTGGTGGCGTCGCCGGTGGTCACCCGCTGGGCTTCGAGGCGGACGGGTGCCGGGAACTCCGACGGTAGGTCGAGGTAGCGGCGGGCCTCGCCGGCGGAGAGGGCCGATGACGCAGTGGCGAGGTCGTCGGCAGTGAGGCGGGGCAGCGACGATTCGACGGAATAGCGAAGTCCGTTGGCGCTGGCCGCCTCGGTAAGGAGGCTGGCCGAGTCGGGGTCGAAGCGAACACCGCTGACGCCATCGAGACGCTCGGGACGGAAGGCGGCGGGGAGCCAGATGGACGAGAGGGCTCCTACGTCGAACTGCTGCACCAGAGTCTGTGCGTTGGATCGGGAGGTGACGCCGGCGGGAAGGCGACCCCGGGCCGGCTCGTAGCTCCCAACCGACGACCAGATGGTGCCGTCGAAGCGCTCCAGGGAGGTGAGGCGCCAGTAGGTGGCGGTGTCGCTGCTCACCGAGAACAGCTCCGCACCGGATTGGTCGACCAGCCGGGCCCGGATGTCGACGAGGGGGCTGACGGTCACCCGGGATCCCGACCTGTCGCTCGCTCCCTTCTTCAAGGCCACGACCCCGGTGGCGTGCGCGCCGGGGAGGCGGGGGGCGATCACCAGCGTGGCCACCACCACCACGAGGGCGGTGATCAGGCCGGCGCGGGCCAGGGCCCGTCCTCCGGCGCCGGCCCGGCCGGCAAACCAGGCGGCGCGAGCCTGGCCCACCTGGTCGGCCAGCACGAAGAACACGAGGATGGCGCCCAGGTACAGCCCGGCCGAAGCCAGGCGGAACCGGTCGGCGCCGAGCACGGCACCGAAGAGGAACAGAACGAACGACGGCACGAGCGCCTCGAAGCGGGCTCGGGCCCGGAAGGCGAACGTGTCGGCCGCGAACGCCGACATCCAGGCGACGACCGCGCAGGCGAGGATGAACCCGCGGGTGGCGGGTGTGGGCGCCCGGACCTGGTCGAACAGGTCGGCCGCCGAAGCGAGGTCGACCCGGATGGCGTGCCACGTGGGGCCCAGGGGCAGACCGAAGGTGAGGGTCTGGGGTTCGATGACCCAGCCCACGACAACGAGGAGGCCGATTCCCGACAGCACCATGGCCAGGGCGAGACCGATTCCCAGCCGGCGCAGGACGACGGCCAGTCCCTGCCCGGCGGCCACCACGACGAGCATCGGCGCGAGGAAGGACGTGTCGGTGAACAGGCGGGCCAGGCCCACGACGGCAGCGGCGGTGACCGCGGTCAGAGCCAGGTCGGCGACCGTCGGCGCCAGTGTTTTCCAGTCACGGGGCCGTTCGGGCCCTGACCCCGAGGCACCTCCCCGCCGGGGGCGGGTGCTCACTGCCAACTTGATGCCCTGAGGGGGGCGGCGAAGATGCGGTTCCAGGCCGGAGCCAGGGTGGTGCCCGCCCGCACCCGCACGATGGTCGTCCCCATGGGCTGACGCGCAGGAGCAGCGGGGCCGGCCGCCCCGTCCACCACCACGATGGTGGGAGTGGCGAACCGGCCGTGCAGGCCGGCCATCAGGTCGAGGTCGGAGTCGTGGGCGGCCGCAGTGGTGATGACGGTGAGGCTGCCCCCGTTGCCGGCCCGGTGCAGTCCGCCCACCACGGCATCGAGGCCGTCGGCCCGTCCTGGTCCGACCACGGCCAGATGCTCCATGACGGCGTCGAAATGGGTGTGGCCGGCGGCGAAACCCGAGTCGGTGCCGTCGGTGGTGGTCAGGCGCACGAGGGCCCCTTCGCCCCACGCCGCGGCCAGGATGCTCGCAGCTGCCGACACGGCCGCCTCCAGGGTGGTGTCGGTGTGGGCGGTGGTCCTGACGTCGAGGAGCACGGTGGCCCGTCCCTGCCACGGCAGCTCGAGTTGGCGGACGACGAGCTCACCCGTGCGGGCGGTGGACGGCCAGTGCACGCGGCGGAGATCGTCGCCCACCTCGTACGGCCGCAGGCCGTAGAGGTCTTCGCCGGTGGGTCCGACGGTGGCCGGCCGGGGGGCACCCGAGGTTGGGTCGTCGCCCTGGGTGTGCACTGCCGACACCAGCGTCTCCACCGCCGGGTACACGGTGAGCTCGATCGCCGGCGCGATCGTCGTGACCTTCGACCACAGCCCGAAGGCGTCGTTCACCTCGGCCCGCAGGGGGCCGACGGCGAAGATGCCCCGGTGCTCGGCGGGGAGCCGATAACTGGCCCGGTCCTGTCCGCCGGCCGCGAGGGGGGCGACGAGGAACCGGGCCTGGCGGCGCCCGATCGCCCGGGTGCCGGCGTTGCCGTCGCCGGGCGGCGGCACGAGGGCCAGGGTGTCACGCACGGCAACCACGGGCGATGCCCGGTGAGCCTGATTGGTGACACACAACTCCACCCGACTGTCGGCGCCCACGTGGATGCGCGCCGGGTGCACGCTCCGGGTGGCGTCGAGGTCGACCTGGCGTCGTAGGACGGTGACTGCCCCGACGGCCAGCAGGCCGGCGGCGCCGGCCCCCAGGACGAACAGCTCGAAGATGCCGAACACCCGGCCGGTGGCGAGCAGGGTCGCCCCGCCGACCACCATGGTCCAGCCGCGCCGGGTAGGCACTGGCGCTAGGCCTGGGCCCGGCTGGGAACGGCGACGGAGCCCACTACGTCGGCCAGCACGTCGTGACGGGCCGTTCCCCGCATCCGGGCCTCGGGGGTGAGGGTCAGGCGGTGCTCGAGCACCGGTACCACCAGGGCCTTGATGTCGTCGGGGACCACGTAGTCCCGTCCGGCCGCGGCGCTGCGGGCGCGCGCCGCTCGCAGGAGGCCGAGGGCGGCCCGGGGCGACACACCGAGCGCCAGCTCGGGACGCCGGCGGGTGGCTGCGGCGAGGTCGACGATGTATCCCTTGAGGCTCTGGGCCACGTGGATGCCCTGGGCCATGGCGATCATGGCGTCGACGTCGCTGGCCTTGGCCACGGCGGTGAGCTGGTCGAGCGCGGGCTCGGCGGCGCCGTGGGTGTCGAGGATGGCCAGCTCGGAGTCTCGGGCGGGGTACCCGATGCGGATGCGCATGAGGAAGCGGTCGAGTTGGCTCTCGGGCAACGGGAAGGTGCCCTCGTGCTCGATCGGGTTCTGGGTGGCGATGACCATGAAGGGCTCGGGCACCCGGTAGGTGGTGTTGTCGGCGGTGACCTGGCGTTCCTCCATGGCCTCGAGCAGCGCCGACTGGGTCTTGGGCGATGCCCGGTTGATCTCGTCGGCGAGGACGATGTTGGCGAAGATGGCCCCGGGCCGGAAGTCGAACGCACCGGTCCCGCGGTTGTAGATCGTGACACCGGTGACGTCGGAGGGGAGAAGGTCGGGGGTGAACTGGATCCGTCCCCATGAGCAGTCGATGCTGGCCGCCAGCGCCTTTGCCAGGGTGGTCTTGCCCACCCCGGGAACGTCCTCGATGAGCAGGTGGCCCTCGGCGACGAGGCAGACGAGGGCCAGGCGGATGGCCTCGTCCTTGCCCTGGATGATCGTGGCCACGTTGGCCACGATGGTCTCGAAGCCGTGAGAGAAGGACTGCGCGGCACTCGCGGCGAGACGGGGCCTGGACACGCAGCGCAAGCGTACTGCGGGTCGGTTCCCCCATTCGGTCACACGGCTTCTCGAGTTCGGTCACATCTGGAGAGGGTCCCTCGGGTCGACCAGAGGCCGTCCCGGTGGTGACCGCCTACCCTGCGGTCATCGAGGTGGCACTGGGGATCGACGTGGGGGGCACCAAGGTGGCCGCGGCCATCGTGACGGCCGAGGGCGACGTCATGGCCAGGGCTGCGGCACCCACTCCGCAGTCCGACGACGCCGAGGAGGTGATGGACGAGATTCTGTCCGTAGTCGCCAGGGTAGTTCCTGCCGCCGGCAACGACGTGGTCGTGTGCGGTGTGGGCTGCGGCGGTCCCATGAGCGCGGGAGGTGACGAGGTGTCACCGCTCAATATCCCGTCGATGCGGGACTACCCGATCGGGTCCCGTCTCGCCGGGGTCACCGGCCTGGCGACCTTTGTCGACAACGACGCCAAGGCGTTGGCCCTGGGCGAGGGGTGGCGCGGCGCCGCCGCCGGATGCGACAACTATCTGGCCATGGTGGTCTCGACGGGCGTGGGTGGCGGCATCGTGCTCGACGGCCGCCTCCTCGACGGTGCCGGGGGCAACGCCGGCCATATCGGCCACCTGATCGTCGTGCCGGACGGCCGGTCGTGCCGGTGCGGGGCCCACGGCTGCCTGGAGGCCGAGGCGTCGGGCACTGCCATCGCCGTTATCACCGGCCGGCCTGCGGCCGAGGCCGGCGGCGACGTGGTCGACCGGACCGCCGTCCTCGTCGGTCGGGCGGTGGCGTCGGTTGCCAACCTTTGCGACCTGCGCCTTGCTGTGGTGGCGGGCTCCGTCGCCCTTGGGTTCGGCGACCGCTTCTTCATCGGGGCCCAGGCCGAGGTCGACCGCTCCGCCTGCCTGGACTTCTCGGCCGGTACCCGCATCGTCCCTGCGGGACTGGGCGACCTCGGGCCTCTCGTCGGCGCAGCCGCGGTCGGGTGGCGGGGGATCGACCAGCTGGTGCCGGCCCGGTGAGCTCGGGTGGTTGGCCGGTCGTGATGGCCGTGGCCGCCCGGCCCAGTCTCTGGCCGACGGCGTTGGTCCAGGTCCGCCGCCTGGCCCGGCCGGGCTGGTGGCATCGTTGGCCGCCGGTGCCGATCCCTGACGCTCAGTGGCTGCGGTTCCGTGCCCGCACCGCCTATGGAGATCCCGACCACGCGCCTGAACCCGCCGACGTGGTGGCTTGGTTGGAATGGTGCCGCAAGGGCTGACATGGGGCGGCGCACCCGGGTGACACCCTGTGGCGCGATACCCTCAGCCGATGGTTGAGCCACCAGCAACCGCGGTGACCGGAGCCGGACCGACACCCTGATGTCGAAGGCGCTGGTGCTCAACGCGTCGTACGAGCCGCTTTGCGTGGTGTCGGCTCGTCGGGCGCTGGTGCTGGTGCTGAGGGAGAAGGCCGAGGTCCTGCACGCCACCGACCACGAGTTCCACTCCGAACGGGCCGTGCTGCCGGAACCGTCGGTGATCCGGCTCACCTATTTCGTGAAGGTGCCGTTCCGGGCCCGCGCCGCCCTCAACCGCCGCGCCGTCTTCGCTCGTGACGACCATCGGTGTCAGTACTGCGGCGGGGCGGCGGAGAACATCGACCACGTGATTCCCCGCAGTCGCGGTGGACCCCACACCTGGGAGAACGTGGTCGCCGCCTGCCGCCCCTGCAACACCCGCAAGGAGGACCGCCTGGTCCACGAGACCGCGCTCACGCTGCGACGCCGCCCCGTCGCCCCTCAGGAGCTCACCTGGATCATCGTGGCCGTCGGGACGGTGCACCCGCACTGGGCGCCGTACCTCCGCTCCGGTGCTGCCCTGTCGGCCTGATCATGGTGTCGGCGATCGCCGGTCGCCGCGATGTGGCATCGGTCGGGCGCTGGAGGGTCGAGGGGTGGTGGGGCCAGGCCGATGACGCCCACAGGGAGCCATGGCCGCCGACTCCTGTTCCCGCCGCGCGTCTGGTCAGGGCCAGCGGGGCGGCCCTCGTGTTGGGCAGCACGCAACCCCCCGAGGTGGTCGACCAGGTGGCGGTCGAAGCGTCGGATGTGTCGGTGGTGCGACGCCGGAGCGGCGGGGGAGCGGTCCTCGTCGGCACTGGCGACGCGGTCTGGGTCGACGTGTTCGTGCCCGCCGACGACACCCTGTGGGACCGCGACGTGGGTCGGGCGGCGAACTGGTTGGGCCGGGTCTGGGTGGACGCCCTCGCCGAGCTCGGGGTCGGCGCCGACTGTTATGACGGCCCGTTCCTGGCCTCACCGTGGTCGTCGCTGGTGTGCTTCGCCGGCCTGGGGCCCGGGGAGGTGCGGGTCGGGGGGGCCAAGGTCGTCGGGATCAGCCAGCGGCGGACCCGCGCCGGGGCCCTGTTCCACTGCGCTGCGCTCCTGCATTGGGACCCCGCTCCCATCCTCGGCCTTTTGCACCTCGGCAGCAGGCCGCAGGGCCAAGCCGAGCGGGACCTGGCCGGGGTGGCTGCCGGGATCGCCGACATCGGCGGAAGCGCCGGGCTCCCGGGCCCGACTGCCGGTGCTGTCGAGGATGTGTTCGTGCGCCGGCTGAGTAGCGTCTGACGAACGATGGCTGCCGAGTCGGAGGAAATCACCTTTCGCGCCGACGACCGGGCGGAGCTGGTCGCCCGCATGAGGCGCATGGAGGTGGCCCGCGACGGGTGGGTGAACATCGCGCCGGTGCTGCCCGACGGTGTCGAGCCGCCCCGCCAGGGACTGTTGGCGTTCATGGGGGCCCGGGGGCCGGAAGCCTTGCTGGCGACCTGGGTGCCCGGAAAGGCCAAGGGCGACGGGTTCGAGCCCACCACGGTGGGCCTTCAGCACTCGGCCGGAAAGCGGGTCGTGGCCCGACTGGCCGAAAGCGGAATGGCGATGCCGGAGGGGTGGAGGGTGACCCAGGATCATCGGGCCCGTGGCGTGGTCGCCACGGTGGAGGACGGCGCCGACCCCGGCGAAGTAGCAACCTGGTTGATCGGTGCCGCCGAGCGGGTGGCCACGACGCCGCTGACGGGACGTTGGCAGGCCACGTTCTACCGCCGAGCCTGAAGCGCTACGGGTGGGGCGCAGACCGATGTAGACGAGCTCGTCCAACGAGCTCCCATCAGCCCAGGATGGAGAGCAGCACCCGAGAGCCGCGGGCGCCTCGGTAACCTGGCTGCCGTGAGGCTCAAAGACGGGCTCTTCAAAGCCGGAACGGGTGTCCACCAAGCGATCTTTCGGGCGAGCAAGGGCCGCCTGCTGGGCCGGGCGGGGGGGATGCCGGTGGTGATTCTCTCGACCATCGGGCGCAGGAGCGGCAAGCAGCGTTCCACCATGCTGACCTCGCCTGTCCACGACGACGACAGGATCGTGCTGGTCGCCTCCTTCGGCGGCGACGATCGGCATCCGGCGTGGTATCTCAACCTGCGGGACGATCCTCACGTCACCGTCACCATGGCCGGTCGTGACCGGCCCATGTTGGCCCGCATCGCCGGTGACGACGAGAAGGCCGAGCTGTGGCCCGGGGTCGTCGAGGCCTACAGCGGGTATGACGCCTACCAGCGAAAGACCGAGCGGAAGATCCCCGTGGTGATCCTCGAGGCCCCTCCCGAGGCCCCTGGCCCGCTCCTTTGACGGCCGATCGAGGGCCGGACCGGCCGTTGAGCCCGGGTACCTTCAGCCTCTGTCACAATCTTGGGATCGACGATGCCGCCTCGGGCCGCCCCCGCTGGTGGAGTCGGGCCCCCCGGCCGAAATGTCCATTGGCCCCGGGGTGGGGCTGCGATCGAGGCTGTGTAGGGAGAACTCGGCATCATGGAGACGACAGGCCGGATCATGCGAGCTGCCTGTGAACGTGGAGGCCTAATGGACCGAATCCCCATCTACAAGCCGCTGATCGGGGAGGAGGAGGTCGAGGCCGCCTCCTCGGCCCTCCGCCACGGCTGGCTCGGGATGGGCAGCTGCGTCGAGGAGTTCGAGCTGGCCGTCCAGAAGACGGTCGATGCCGACTCCCGCCGGGTCATGGCCGTCAGCACGGGCTACGCCGCCCTTCACCTGGGCCTGCTCCTGGCCGGGGTGGGCCCCGGCGACGAGGTGATCGTCCCCTCCTTCGCCCACTTGGCCGACCTTCAGGCCATCCTGGCCGTGGGTGCCGACCCGGTCCTGTGCGACATCGACGACGTCACCCTCTGCATCGACATCGACCGCGCCGCCGAGCTCGTCGGGCGCCGTACCAAGGCCGTGATTCCCATCGACTACGGCTGCCATCTCTACGATCACAAGGCCCTCGACGAGGTCGCGCGCATCCACGATCTGCGGGTCGTCCACGACGCCGCCCACTCCTTCGGCGCGGCCGACGGCGAGGCCATGGTGGGGAGCTTCTCCGACATCTGCATGTTCAGCTTCGATCCCGTCAAGGCGGTGTCGTGCATCGACGCCGGCGTGGTGCTCGTCCGGACCGACGAGGAGCTGGCCCGGGGGCGGGAGATGCGGGTGCTGGGCTCGACCCTGCCCGTGGAGGTCACCTACCAGAACGCCCGTCTGTGGAGCTACGACGCCACCGCCCCGGGTTTCCGCTATCACCTGTCCAACGTCCACGCCGCCATCGGTCTGGCCCAGCTGGGCAAGCTCGACTGGATCCGTTCCAGCCGTCAGGCCGCCTGCAACCAGTACACCGGGCGCCTCGAGGACCTCGAGGGCGTGTCCGTGCCGGCAGCCGACGTGAGCCGGCTCAACCCCTTCCTCTTCTACGTCCGGGTCAGCGGTGGCCTGCGCGACGCCTTCCGCGACCATCTGGCCGCCCTCGGCGTCGACACCGGCATCCATTGGACTCCGGCCCACACGATGACCCTGTTCCAACCGTGCCGCCGGGGCGATCTCACCGTCACCGAGCGGGCTGCGGCCGAGGTCGTGTCGCTTCCCCTGCACTCGGGCATGCCCGAAGCCGTTGTCGACCGGGTCTGCGACGCCGTCGAGTCCTTCTTCGCTTAGAAGCGTGCTGATCTATGGATCGGTCGCGAACGGTTCGATGCCATCTTCGGTACCGACGAGGGGAAGGACCACGAGATCCTCTCCACCTGAAAATACCCCCCGTAGGGCGCTACACCTTCACCTCGGCCGACCAGCGGCGGTATTCGGCCCGGAACTGCTTCCGCTCGTTGGGGTGCACGGTCGACCAGCCGGCGATGGCGAAGCCGAAGAACCAGATGAGCACGGAGTCGAAGAAGTAGCTCCGGGCGAACAGGAACACCAGCGGGAAGGTGGCGACGAAGGCAACGATCCCTGCTTTCACGTACCACTGCAGCGCCCGTTCGCCTCGGTGGGTCATGTACGGCACGGGGACCACGCTCAGCACGCTCAGGCTCGCGACCATGATCGTGCCGGTGAGGTAGGGGGCAGGCATGTGGGGGAACACGTGCGACAGCGGGTAGGCGAGGGCGCAGAAGCCCACGATCGTGCGTGGCAGCCCGCACCAGCAGAGGGGGAAGTCGAAAGGGACCACCGCGAACAGGGCGTGGCGGATGCTCGCGCCGGCCACCAACAGGCCCAGGGCGACGAGTCCGAGCGTGGCGTGACCGGCCCGGTCATAGACCGTGTACAGCACCAGGCCGGGCACCATGATGTGCACGAAATGGTCGGTGATGGTGTCGAACTGGGAGCCGAAGCGGTTGCCGGTGCGGGTAGCACGGGCGACGGCACCGTCAACGAGATCTCCGAACACGAAGCCGGCGATCACCGCGTACCCGGCGTTGCGGGGCTCTCCGTTCAGGGCGTAGTGGATGGCTACCACCCCGCTGATGAGATTGACGAGGGTGAAGACGTCCTTGAGCCCGAAGGGGCCGATCATCCACCCGGTGAGGGTCCGCAGCGGGCCCCGGTCTGTGCCCGGCATGCATCTCCCACACTCGACGAGGGCGTGGCTGCGCCCGACACGGCCGATTCTACGGGTCGGCAGGGGGCCCGGCGCCCGGGTCCGCCGCCCCCTCCAGGATCAACGGTGAGCGGGCCAGGAGGAACACGCCGACCACCATCATGGCGACCCCGGCCACTTCCACCAACAGGGCCCCGGGACGATCGGCGATGGCCTCGTGGAGGAAGCCAAGACCGATCCCGGCACTGATGAGCGGGTCGCTGATCGTGAGCACCGGCAGCGAGGCTTCCAACGGGCCGGCCTGGAAGGCGCTCTGGGACAGGAGGAAGCCGTAGCTGGCCGCCGCCACCAGCACCCAGAGTTGCCACGAGAGGAGAAGCCGCTCCACCCCGTGGTCGAGCAGGTTGGCGCACGCCTTGGTGAGGGCGGCATTCAGCCCGAACAGGATGCCGCACGCCGACCCCAGGAACATGGCCCGTCGCTTGCCCGGTTCCGGTGGGGCCAACACGACCAGCACGACGACGGCGGCGCCGATCAGGGCGAGCAAAACCGTCCAGCCCATGGCGCTCGGGTGGGGTCGACCGCGGGTGGGCTCGGCGGTGGCCAGGAACACCACCAGCCCGCTCACCACCGCCACGGTGCCCAGCCAGTCCTGACGCGACAGGCGACGATGCGACATCGCCGCACCGAGCGGGATGGCGAAGAGCAGGCCGGTGACCAGGATGGCCTGGACCACGAGCAGCGACCCTCGGCGCAGGGCTAGGAACTGGAGGAGGTAGGCCAGGATGTCGGTGACGACGCCCATCACCCATAACGGCCGTCGGATGAGTTCGGTGACCAGCCCGACCCGCATCGACTTGTGGTGCGAGACCTTGGAGGCCGCCCGCTGTTGGAGCACCGAGGTCAGGGCGAGCATCAGCGCCGAGGCTGCGCTCAGGCCGATGACCTCCAGTCGAACGACCATGCCTGGGTGCACGCCAGAAAGCTACCGGGGGCGACGGCGGTGGCCGGGGAGGTTGGCGCCGTAGGCTGATCGCCGATGGAACTGACCCCCGTCCAGCTGCGCGTGCTCGGGTGCCTGCTGGAGAAGGAACGCACGACGCCGGACAACTACCCGCTCACCATGAACGCCCTGCTCAGCGCGTGCAACCAGACGACCAACCGGTGGCCCGTGGTCACCCTCACTGAGGCGACCGTGGGGAACTCCATCGAGAACCTCAAGGGAGAGGGTCTGCTGAGGGTCGTCTACAGCCGATCGAACCGGGCCGACAAGTACCGACACGTACTGGACGAGGCGTGGGGACTCGGCGAGGCCGAGCTCGCCCTGCTCGGCGTCCTCATGCTGCGGGGCGCCCAGACGACGGCCGAGCTACGGACCCGCACCGAACGGATCCACCGTTTCGCCGACCTCGAAGAGATGGGCCCAGTACTGGAGCGGCTGGCGTGTCGGCCCGAGCCCATGGTCGTGCACCTCGGGCGTTCGCCGGGCCAGAAGGAATCCCGTTGGGGCCACCTTCTCAGCGGCGACGTCCCGCCCGACAGCGGCCTGCCGGTCACCGAGGCGGTGCGCACCTCCCGCTCCGAGCGAATCGACACCCTGGAGGTCACCGTGGCCACGTTGCGGGAGGAGTTCGACCGCCTGCGCGCCGACCACGACTCCCTGGCCGAAAGACTCGGCACCGTCCTCGATTAGGCCCGGCGCCGGACGACTCCCCGGCTGGACAGGGGATGAGATCGGCGGGCCGTGGCGATGCGCTCGGCTCGTAGGGCGTCGACCTCGGTGTCGTCGACAGGGTCGAGGTGTCCCACCACCCACTCCAAGATCAGGTCGGCCAGAGCCGGGTTGCGGGCCAGGACGGGGCCGTGGAGATAGGTGCCCACCACGTGGCCGTCGACGACGCCTTCGGTGCCCTGGCCGGCGTCGTTGCCGTGGCCGACCCGCACCCGGCCGAGGGGGTGGGCCGTCGGCCCCAATCTGGTCACGCCGGCATGGTTCTCGTAGCCGGTGAGGGCCGGGAGCCCGAGGCCGGCATCGGCGTCGACAACCAGCTCGCCCACCCGGCGTGGGCCGGGGCCTCGTGTGGTCGCACAGTCCAGGAGGCCGAGGCCGGCGTGGGGTGAGCCGTCGGGGCCCAGGAACTCGCGACCGAGCAACTGGTAGCCGGCACACACGGCCAGCACGGCCGCGCCGCGATCGACGGCCCGGGGCAGGACCCCGCGGGCCTGAAGCTCGCGCACCGCCAGGGTCTGGGGACCGTCCTCACCGCCGCCCATGAGATAGATGTCGCACGACTCGGGGATGGGCTCGCCCGCGGGAACCTCGACGACGTCGGCGGAGATTCCCCGCCAACGGAGGCGCTGGGTCAGGACCACGGCGTTCCCGCCGTCGCCGTAGGTGCCCAGCAGCTCGGGAAAGAGCAGCCCGATCGAGACGGCATCCGTGCCGCGTGGGTCAGCCATCGACAGGCCCGGCGCCGGTTCGGCCGAAGGCGGCGCGGGCGTCCTGGAACGAGGTGTAGTTGGCCGCCAGGTCGATGGCGGAAGCGCCGGCCGCTCTGACCGCGTCGCGGTAGTCGGGCACGAACCGGTGCTCGACCTCGCCGTAGCCCAGGCGCACGGCGAGGTCTCGGCCCCGTTCGCCGGTGGCGATGACCAGCCTGCCTCGCAGTGCCTCGAAGGGGACGTCCCACAGCCAGGAGGGATCGCGTCCGTCGGCGACCCGGGAGTTGATGCCGACGACCACGGGGACGGGCGGCGGTCGGATGAGCTTCAAGGTCTCCGCCCAACCGGCCGGGTTCTTGGCCAGCAGGAGGCGCACGCTCACCCCGCCGACGTCGACCACCGCGTACCGCCCGGCGACCGTGCCCACGCCGGCCATCCCCTGCACCGCCGCGGCCGGGTCGACGCCGAGGACGGTCGCCGCCGCCGCGGCCACGGTTGCGTTGGCCAGGTTGCACCAGCCCGGGAGCTGGAGCCGGATCGGGACCCGTCGCCCGTGGGCCAGCACCAGGTCCTCGCCTTCGAGCCACAGGTCGGGCTGAGGCCGGGCGAAGTCACACGACGTGCACGACCACGCCGTGTCCTCCTCCCCGGCCCAGACGATGCGCCCCCCGCACGCCGGGCAGGCGGCGGCGTCGGAGCGCCACAGCTGGCCCGTTCCCACCCAGATCACCTCTTTGGCCGTCCGGGCGGCCCACGCCACCAGGGGGTCGTCGATGTTGGCGACCACCGTGGTGTCAGGGGCGGAGCCGAGCGCCCGTCCCCACGATTCGGCGTGGAGGCGGACCTCGCCGATGCGATCGAGCTGGTCCCGGCTGAGGTTCAGCAGGGCCACGACCGCCGGCCGGGCTGCCTCCACCACGGTGGGGAGCAGCCCCTCGTCGACCTCGAAGGCGGCGAGGGCCGACGGCTCGGAGCCCGACAGGGTGCTCACCAGCCCGGAGAGGAGGTTGGCCCCGGCCGAGTTGGTGGTGACCCCGCCCTTGGTGCCCAGCGCGGCGGCGAGGAGGCGGGTGGTGGTGGTCTTGCCGTTGGTGCCCGACACCAGGGCCATCTCGCGCCCGGCGGCCAGCACCTCGAGGGCGTGTGGGTCCAGGGCGAGGGTGACCCGGCCGCCCACCGCCGACCCCTCACCCGTACCCGCTCGCCGGGACACCTCCGAGATCGTCCGCCCGGCCAGAACTGCGAGCCGCGTACGCAGAGGGAGGGCCATGCGCCCAGCATTCATCATTTTTCGCCCGGTTGATGACCAGGAATTGTTGACGGGTGGGGGAGGGGGGAGTACGGTGGAGTGAAGTGGTGCGGGGGGGAGCCTGACATGACCGACATGCCAGAGGTGATGGATAGGCCCTCCATGATGACCGACGAGCGAGATCCGGACCGAGGTGGCGCAGATGTTCCTGGGAGAGCACAGTCACTCCCTGGATGCGAAAGGGAGGGTGATCCTTCCGGCTCGCTTCCGCGACCAGCTCGAATCGGCGTTCGTCACCAGCGAAGTGGACGGGTGCCTGGCTCTGTGGCCACCCGAGGAGTTCGAGGGTCGGTCGCAGGAGATGAAGGCCAAATGGCGGGGAACGCCGGCCGATCGCAACCAGGCCAGGGCTTTCTTCGCCGGGGCCCAGGACGCCAGTCCCGACCGGCAGGGCCGGGTGGCGCTTCCCGCGTCGCTGCGGGCGTTCGCCCACCTCGGCCGGGAGGTCGCCATCACCGGGGCCTTCGATCACGTGGAGATCTGGGACGCCGCCACGTGGCAGGAGACGAAGCGCGTCGGCGAGGAGGGCCTCTCCGGTGACGGCGTCGACCTCGAGAGAACCGACAGTTGAGATCCACCAATGTTCGCCATGACCGTCAGGACCGACCCGACCGATCCGACTGTTCCGACTGTTCCGACTGTTCCGACTGTTCCGACTGTTCCGACTGTTCCGACTGTTCCGACTGTTCCGACCGACCTCAACCAGACGACAGGAGACCACCGACATCGCTCTCGTCCGTGCGCCATCCCCCGACCGGCACGTGGGAAGACCCCCCTCTTCGCCCTGTGTCTTGGCTCCGATCGAGCAGATGGCCTGCTCGGAGCCTTCCGGGCGGGGGATGGCGGACGGACGAGGTCCAATGAACGACCCGGCAGAACCTGGCCGGGCCTTCGAGCATCGTCCTGTCATGGTGGCCGAGGTCACCGCCCTGTTCGAGGCTGTGCCGCCGGGACCGGTGGTCGATGCCACCGTCGGCGGTGGGGGCCACGCCGGGGCACTCCTCGCTGCCTATCGGCACCTTCAGGTCGTGGGCCTGGACCGCGACGCCGATGCCCTGGTTGCCGCGGCGACGGCGTTGCAGCCCTTCGGTGGGCGGGTCGTGCTGCGTCATTCCCGGTTCGACCGGATGGCCGCCGTCTGCCAGGAGCTGGGTCATGACCGGGTCTCGGGAGTGCTGTTCGATCTCGGCGTCAGCTCGCCCCAGCTCGACCGGCCCGAGCGCGGCTTTTCCTATCGCGGCAACGGTCCGCTCGACATGCGCATGGACCGCGACCAGCCGACGAGTGCCGACGACGTCGTCAACGGCTACAGCGAGCAGCGCCTGGCGACCGTGCTGGCCGAACTGGGCGACGAACGATATGCCCGGCGCATTGCCCGGGCCATCGTCGGCGCCCGGCCGCTGGCCACGACCGGCGAGCTGGCCGAGGTGATCCGCGCTGCCATACCCGCCCCCGCGCGCCGCCGGGGCGGGGATCCCGCGCGCCGCTCCTTCCAGGCCATTCGCATCGAGGTCAACGAAGAGCTGGCCATCCTCGGTAGCGCTATCGACACTGCCGTCGACCAACTGGCCCCCGAGGGTCGCGTCGTGGTCCTCGCCTACCACTCCGGTGAGGATCGCATCGTCAAGGCCCGCCTCACCCAGGCCGCCAGCGGTGGTTGCACCTGCCCGCCCCGGTTGCCCTGTGTGTGTGGCGCCCGGCCGAGGGTCCGGCACCTTCGCCGGGGTACCCGGCCGAGCCCGGCCGAGGTGGCTGCCAACCGTCGGTCCGAGAGCGCCCGCCTGCGAGCAGTCGAGAAGCTGGCATGAGCCAGGCCCGCGCCGCCCGACTGGCCGCCCGGCCGGCACCCCGCCGGGCATCTTCGGGGTCGGCTGCCGTTGTCGCTCCCGCGCTCCGGCTGGTCGACCACTCGTCGCTTCCCCGACGGCGGGCCCTCACCCGGGCCGCGACGGTGCTGGCGTCGGCCCTCGCCGCCGTCGGGCTGTTCGGGGTGGTCTGCCTGCACGTCCTCCTCACCCAGGGCCAGGCCGACCTCGACGCCCTCCACAAACGGGCCGATGCTGCCGCAGCCCGCAAGGGTCAGCTGACGGTGGACGTCGCCCAGCTCGAGGCTCCCGCCCGGGTGGTCGGCTGGGCCCGCCAGCACTTGGGCATGGTGCCGTTGGCCGTGGTCGCCTACCTCCCCGCAGCCGATCCGACATCACCGTTGCCACCTGTTCCCACCGAGCCCCTCCCGGCACCGGCCACAACCAGCGCCTCGACCGACGCCGCCACGCCGACGGCCGCGCCGGCGTCGGCCGCGACTGCGATCGCGACGACGGCTGTCACGCCGACCACGGCTGTCACGCCGACCACGACTGCGACGAACGCCGGCCTGCAGGCGACGCCCACCACGGTTGCGGTCCGGCACCCGTGAGCCCCTCGGCCACCCTGACCCGTCGCCCGACCGGGCGCCCTCCCGCTCGCCGTCGGACCGGTCCTCCGCACCGCCCGGCACCGAGGTCGTCGGCGTCGACGTCGGCCCACAAGCCCCGCCGTCGGCTGCTGTGCCTCCTCGTGGTCCTGACGGTGGCCTTCGTCGCCGTGGTCGTCCGGCTCGGCGCCGTGCAGGGCCCGGGCGGGCGCAGGTTCGCCCTGGTTGGCAAGGCCCAGAGGCTGCGCACCGCCACCCTTCCCGCTCCGAGGGGGGCGATTCTCGACCGCAACGGCGAGGCTCTGGCCATCTCCAGCCGGTTGAGGACGGTGTGGGCCGACCCCCAGGAGGTTCGGGACCCGGCCGGGGCCGCCCATGCCCTCGCACCACTCCTCCAGCTCGACGAGCCCGGGATCAGGGCCAAGCTCACCAGCAGTGGCGGCTTCGTCTACCTGGCCCGCAAGGTCGAGGACCCGGTGGCCGACAAGGTGGCCTCCCTCCGCCTTCAGGGGATCTCCCTCCTCGAGGAGCCCACCCGGATCGATCCGGCCGGATCCCTCGCTGCGCCGCTCCTGGGTCGGGTCGATCTCGACGACAAGGGCTTGTCCGGGTTGGAGCTCCAGTACGAGAAGCAGCTCACCGGTACCGCCGGCCAGCTCGTGGTCGAGAAGGACCCGGCTGGTCGCGACATCGCCGCAGGCATCCACGAGCTGAAGGCGGCGGCCCCGGGCGCGGAGTTCCTCCTCACCCTCGATCGCGCCCTCCAGTACGAGACTGAGCGAGCCCTGTCGGCCCAGATCGTGGCGACGCAGGCCAAGGCCGGCATCGCCATCGTCATGGACCCGCAGACGGGCGAGGTCCTGTCCATGGCCAACCTCACAGCCGGGGTGGGCGGCGCCCCGCCCGGCCCCTCGCCCGACAACGCCGCCGTCACCCACGTCTACGAGCCCGGGTCGGTCAACAAGATGATCACCGTGGCCGGCGCCATCGAGGACGGAACGGTTCGGCCCACCGACACGTTCGTCGTCCCCGACCAGCTCTCCATGGCCGGTTCCACCTTCCACGACGCCGAGCCCCATGGCACCGAGGAGATGCCCGTGAACCGCATCGTGGCCGACTCGTCCAACGTGGGGACGATCATGATCGCCAAGAAGCAGGGGAAGGAACGGATCGACCACTACATCCGCGCCTTCGGCCTCTCCGACCGCACGAACCTCAACTTTCCCGGAGAGTCGTCCGGGCTTCTCCCGAAGCCGGCGGACTGGTCGGGCTCCTCCCTCGCCACCGTGCCCATCGGCCAAGGGGTGGCGGTCACGGCCCTGCAGATGCTGGTCGCCTACAACTCGATCGCCAACGGTGGGGTGCAGGTTCCCCCTACCCTCGTGAAGCGGGTCGTCGACGCCGGCGGCAAGGTTCACGACGTGCGGCCGCCGGCCCCCCGCCGAGTGGTGTCCGAGGCGACGGCCCGGGCCGTCGTCCCCATGCTCCAGGAGGTGGTCGCCGACGGAACGGCGACGGCGGCCGCCATCCCCGGCTACAGCGTGGCCGGCAAGACCGGGACGGCCCAGAAGGTGCGTGACGACGGGGCTGGATACAAAGACGGGGCCTACATCGCCACCTTCGCCGGCTTCCTTCCCGCCGAATCACCCAGGCTGTCGGCCATCGTGGTGCTCGACGAGCCCACGCCGATCTTCGGAGGCCTGGTGTCGGCCCCGGTGTTCTCACAACTGGCCGGGTTCGCCGCCCGCCTGATGCGCATTCCCCCCGACGTCGCCTCCGTCGCCATGGGAGCCGTGGTGCCGACGCCCGTCCCTGCCGACGGTTCGGCGCCGGCGTCGCCCGTGGGGACGCCTGCCTCGGTCCCCCCGCCCGGCATTGCCGGAGACGCCACCGGGGCCGGTACGCTCGGGCGGACTCCGACGTCGAGGCCCTGAGGGTCAGGAAGATGACTAGCTGTGCATTCGACGATGACAATCCACAGGTAGGTGGCTTGCGGCAATGCACAGCTAGTCATCTTCTGGACCCTGAGGATCCCGCTTGCGGTTAGACCGGCTACTCGGCGAGCTGGAGGTGCTGGAGTTCCGGGGAGACCCGGCCGGCACCGAGATCGCCGCCATCACCCATGATTCCCGGGCCGTGATGCCCGGCGCCCTGTTCTGCTGCGTCCGCGGCGGGCGCGTCGACGGCCACGACCTGGTTGCCGACGCCGTGGCTGCCGGCGCCGCCGCCCTCCTCTGCGAGCGGGCCCTTCCTATTGACGTACCGCAGGCGATCGTGGCCTGCACGCGAGCGGCCATGGCCCCCGCCGCAGCCATGTTCTTCGGACATCCCTCTCGCCGCCTGTCCGTGGTCGGGGTCACCGGCACCAACGGCAAGACGACGACCACTCATTTCCTGGCTGCCGCCCTGGACGCCGGCGGCCGACCGTGCGAGGTCATCGGGACCCTCTCGGGCCCCCGAACTACGCCGGAGGCCATCGATCTCCAGGCCCGACTGGCCGACCTGGCCGGGAGGGGTGTGAGTGGCGCCGCCGTCGAGGTGTCGTCGCACGCTCTGGCTCAGCACCGGGTGGACGCCACCTGGTTCACGGTGGCCGTCTTCACGAACCTGAGCCCGGACCACCTCGATTTCCACGGGACCATGCCCGAGTACTTCGCCGCCAAGGCGTCGCTCTTCTCACCCGACCGGGCGGCCGTGGCCGTGCTGAACAGCGACGATCCCTGGGGCCGGCGGCTGCTCGACACCGTGTCGATCCCCACCCGGCCGTTCTCCCTGGCCGACGCCGTCGACCTCGACGTCGGCACCACCTCCAGCACGTTCCGCTGGGACGGTCAGCCCGTCCGGCTGCGGCTGGGCGGCGCGTTCAACGTTTCCAACGGCCTGGCCGCCGCCACCGCCGCCCGGGAGCTGGGCGTCGAGGCGGCGGCCGTGGCCGAGGGCCTGTCCTCGGTGTCGTCGATCCCCGGTCGGTTCGAGGCCATCGACGGCGGTCAACCGTTCACCGTGCTCGTCGACTACGCCCACACGCCCGACAGCCTCGAGCACGCCCTCGTGGCCGCCCGGCATGCCGCCCGCGCCGCCGGCGCAGGACCCGGACGGGTGCTCGTCGTGTTCGGGTGCGGCGGCGACCGTGACCGGGGCAAACGCCCGGCTATGGGCGAGGTGGCGACCCGGCTGGCCGACCTGGCCGTGCTCACCACCGACAACCCGCGCAGCGAGGATCCACTGGCCATCATCGCCGAGGTCCGGGCGGGCGTCGTCGACAAAGATGCGTTGCTCGTGGAGCCCGACCGCCGGGCGGCGATCGCCGAGGCTGTCGGCCGGGCCCGACCCGGAGACGTCGTCGTGGTCGCCGGCAAGGGCCACGAAGCCACCCAGGTGACCGGCGACTCGGTGGTCGAGTTCGACGACCGCAGGGTCGTGCGCGACGAGCTGGCCCGGAGTCGGGGCACCGACACTGCATCCAGGCCGGCGGGCCAATGAGATGGCAGGCCGCAGCCGTCGCCGAAGCCGTGGGTGGCGTTCTCTCGGGGCCGGACACCGAGGTGAGTGGCGTGACCATCGATTCCCGGTCGGTCGTCGGCGGGGAGCTGTTCGTGGCCGTGAAGGCAGCCCGTGATGGCCACGACTTCATCGACGGGGCACTCGCCGCCGGCGCAGCCGCCTACCTGACCTCGGAGCCGACACTCCGTTCGGGCACGGAGCCGACACTCCGTTCGGGCACGGAGCCGGCGGGGCCGAGGACCGCCGTTCTCGTCGAAGACACCACGGCCGCCCTGGCCGACCTCGGGCGGGCCGGGCGCGATCGTCTCGGCGACCGGGTGATCGGCATCACCGGCTCCGCCGGTAAGACCTCCACCAAGGACCTGCTCGCCGCCGCCCTCGACGGGCCGATGCGGGTCGCCGCCAGCGAACGCTCGTTCAACAACGAGCTGGGAGTACCGCTCACCCTGCTGAACGCCGCCGACGACACCGAGGTCGTCGTGGTCGAGATGGGCGCGAGGGGCGTGGGCCACATCGCCGCCCTCTGCCGGATCGCCCGCCCGACGGTCGGCGTGGTCACCAACGTCGGCATGGCCCACACGGAGATGCTGGGGTCGCTCGCCAATGTGGCCCGGGCCAAGGCGGAACTGGTCGAGGCCCTGCCGCCCTCGGGCACTGCCGTACTGAACGCCGACGACGAGCGGGTGGCCGCCATGCGATCGGTCTCGGCCGCCGAGGTGCTCACCTACGGGGTCGAGGGCGGCGATGTCCGGGCGTGCGACGTCGTGCTCGACGGGGAGCTTCGACCGTCGTTCCGGCTGGCGTCGTCGTGGGGCAGCATCGAGGTCCGCCTGGGCCTGCGTGGTGCCCACCAGGCAGCCAACGCCGCCGCCGCGGCCGCCGCCGCCTTGGCCCTGGGGGTGTCGCTCGACGACGTGGCCGCCGGCCTGCGTCGGGCCCGCTCGTCGCCGTGGCGCATGGAGCTGACCCGCTCGCTCGACGGGGGCGTCGTCCTCAACGACGCCTACAACGCCAACCCGGCCTCGACCGAAGCGGCCCTCCGGTCGTTGGCCGCCCTCGAGGCCGAGCGCCGGGTCGCCGTGCTCGGCCCCATGTGCGAGCTGGGCGAGCAGTCCGCGTCTGAGCACGCCCGCATCGGGGCCCTCGCCCGGTCGCTCGGCATCGACCTGCTGGTGACGGTCGGGGCTCCTGCGTATGAGGGCGAGGACGTGGCCGACATCGGACGCGCCGTCACCCGGGTCGGGCCTGTCGGCCCCGGCGACGCCGTGCTCGTCAAAGGCAGCCGCGCCGCCGGGATGGAGCGTCTGGCCACCGTGCTCGCCGGCTCGGTCGAGAGGATGGGGGCGTGGTAGCGCTGCTCGTGGCCCTCGGAGTCGGGCTGCTCGCCTCCATGATGGGGACGCCCCTTCTCATCCGTGCCTTCCAGGAACGTGGTATCGGCCAACGGATCCGCGAGGACGGCCCCCAGGGACACATCACCAAGGCGGGCACTCCCACGATGGGCGGCATCACCATGCTGGCGGCGGTGACCCTCGGCTACCTGGCCGGCCATCTGAACACCGGCGCCGTCTTCACCAGCGCCGGCCTGCTGGTGGGCCTGGTCACGCTGGGCGCCGCCGCCGTGGGGTTCCTCGACGACTGGATCAAGATCTCCCGCCAGCGCAGCCTCGGGCTCAACAAGACCGCGAAACTCGTCGGCCTGATCGGGGTGGCGCTGTTGTTTGCCGTCCTGGCCGTCTACAAGGCCAAGGTGCGTACCGACCTTTCGTTCACCCGATCCATCGGTGTGGGGCTCGGCGTCCCGATCTGGTGCGTGTTCGCGGTGGTCGTCATCCTCGCCTCCGCCAATGCCGTGAACCTCACCGACGGCCTCGACGGCCTGGCCGGCGGCTCGGCGATCTTCGCCTTCGCCACGTTCGTGTTCATCGGCTTCTGGCAGTTTCGTCACCCCGACTGCTACGGCGTGGGGCCGGCCCTCGACCTAGCCCTCGTGGCCGCCGCCTTCACCGGGACCTGCGCGGGATTCCTGTGGTGGAACGCCGCCCCGGCGCGCATCTTCATGGGCGACACCGGGTCGTTGGCGATCGGCGCCGCTCTTGGCGCGCTCGCCCTCACCACCAACACACAGCTCCTGCTGCCGGTGGTCGGTGGGTTGTTCGTGATGGTCACCCTGTCGGTGGTCGTCCAGGTGGCCGCCTTCCAGATCGTGGGCCGCCGGGTGTTCCGGATGGCGCCGATCCATCACCATTTCGAGCTCCTGGGTTGGCCCGAGACCACCGTGATCGTGCGGTTCTGGATCATCGCCGGGTTGTTCGGGGCCCTGGCCGTAGGGCTCTTCTACGCCGACTTCCTCTCCCACGGGTGCTCGGCGGTGGCCAGTGGCTGAGGTCGCCCTGGTCGTGGGCCTCGGCCGCAGCGGCGTGGCGGTGGCGCGTCACCTGCACGATCGCGGGGCCCGCGTGGTCGCCCTCGACGATGCTCCCGGCGAAGAGGTCCGGGCTCAGGCCACCCGTCTCGGTATCGAGCTGGTCGAGGCGCCCGATGCCTCGGCCCTGGCCGCCCTGGTCGCAGGTTCCGATGTCGTCGTGCCCAGCCCGGGCGTGCCCCTTGCCCATCCCGTGTTCGGGCTGGCCTCGGCCCGGGGGGTGCCGGTGCGCGGCGAGGTGGAGCTGGCTTTCCGATGGACCGACCTGCCCCTCGTGGCTGTCACTGGCACCAACGGCAAGACCACGGTGACGGCGCTGATCGCCGAGATGCTGATCGCGTCCGAGGTCCGGGCGGTGGCCGGAGGCAACATCGGCGTCCCCTTGTCCGATGCCGTCCGGCGCGACGTCGAGGTGGTGGTGGCCGAGGTGTCGTCGTTCCAGCTCTGGTGCACCGACACCTTCCGTCCGAAGGTCGGGGTGTGGCTCAACGTGGCCGAGGACCACCTCGACTGGCACGGAGGCGTCGACGCCTACGCGGCGGCCAAGGCTCGCATCTGGGCTCAGCAGAAGAGGGGCGACCTGGCCGTGGCCAACGCCGACGACCCGGTGGTGGCCCGACACGCGGCCGGCGCCCCCGCAGCCGTGGAGACCTTCGGCCTGGAGCAGCCGGCCGACTGGCGGGTGGCCGACGGGGTTCTCGTGGGGCCGCCGGGTGAGATCCTGCCTGCGTCCGAGTTGCGTCGGTCGTTGCCCCACGACCGGGCCAACGCCCTGGCCGCCTCGGCCGCCGCCATGGCCGCCGGAGGCACGCTCGCCGGAGTGCGCGCCGCGCTGCGTCGGTTCGACAGCCTGCCCCACCGGCTCGCCCTGGTGGCCGAAGCGGGCGGCATCCGCTGGTTCGACGACTCCAAGGCCACCAACCCCCACGCCGTCCTGGCCGCCGTGTCGGCGTTCGAGTCCGCCGTGCTGATTGCCGGTGGCCGGAACAAGGGCCTCGACCTGACGCTGCTGGCGAGATCGGCCGGGACGGTTCACGCCGTGGTGGCCATCGGTGAAGCAGCCGCCGAGGTCGAGGTCGCCTTTACCGACCTGCGTCCCGTGACCCGAGCCGGGTCCATGGCCGACGCAGTGGCGGCTGCGGCCGCCGTCGCCCGGCCCGGCGACGCCGTCCTCCTGTCGCCGGGGTGCGCCTCGTTCGACATGTACGGGTCCTACGCCGAGCGAGGCGACGACTTCGCCCGGTGTGTCCACCACCTCCTCGGAACAGGAGCAGCCAATGGCTGACGTTGCCCTACTCACCCGACTGGCCCGTCCGGCGGGCACAGCTCAAGAAGCCCACCGAAGGACCACCGAACGACGGGACCGGGCTTGGACCGGGTTGCCGGCCGTCGTCGCCCTGTTGTGCGGGATCGGCCTGATGATGGTGCTGTCGGCCTCGTCGGTGTCAGCCCTTCGCATCTACGGCGGGCCGTGGGTCCTGTTCGAGCGCCAGCTGCTGTGGGTGGGCGCCGGCGCTCTGGCCATGGTCGTCACCGCCCGGGTCGACTATCGGAGGTGGCGGCACGTTGCCGTCCCCCTGACCGTCCTCTGCATGGCGCTGCTGGTCCTCGTGCTCGTTCCCGGCCTGGGGGTCACCGTCGGAGGGTCGGCCCGGTGGATCGGCATCGGCCAGGTTCGATTCCAGCCGTCGGAGGTGATGAAGCTGGCCATGCTGTTGTTCACGGCCGACCTCCTGGCCCGGCGGACGGCCAGCAGCGGTCCCCGAGCGGTCGTGCTCCGGCCCGTCCTGGTGCTCACCGCGATCGCCGCACTGCTCATCCTGAAGCAGCCCGACATGGGGACCGCCATGATCATGGTGATCATCGTGCTGACGGTGTTGTTCGTTGGCGGCGCACCCCTGGCCCAGATGGGCCTTCTCACCCTGGCCGTCAGTTCCGCCGGCGTGTTCTTCAGCCTGGTCGAGGGGTACCGCCGGGCACGGATGTTCTCGTTCATGAACCCATGGAAGGACCCGTCCAACACCGGCTACCAGATGGCCCAGTCGCTGGTGGCCCTCGGTACCGGCCATCTCACCGGGGTCGGCCTCGGTGCCAGCCGGGCCAAGTGGGGGTTCCTGCCCAACGCCCATACCGACTTCATCTTCGCCATCATCGGCGAGGAGCTGGGTCTGGTCGGCTCGCTGCTCGTGGTGGCCCTCTTCGCCGCTTTCGCCGTCCTCGGCGTGCGGGCGGCGGTGCGGGCACCCGACCATTTCGGCACCCTGCTGGCCGCCGGCGTCACCGTCTGGGTCGTGGGCCAGGCCGTCATCAACGTGGGGGCGGTGATCGGGATCCTGCCGGTGACGGGTGTGCCGCTGCCGTTCGTCTCCTTCGGCGGCTCGTCCCTCGTGATCACCATGGCGGCCGTCGGCATGCTCGCCAACGTTGCCCGGCAGGGTTCGGCCAAGGACCGACCCGATGCGGGAGTAGCGGTGGGCCGGCCCCGGTCCCGGCCCGCGGGAGTGGTGTCGTCGGCTCTCGTGACGTGACCCACCGTTCTTGTCGCCAAGGTCACCCATGGCGTCGTTGAGCGCGACAAGAATGCCGGAGCGGGCGTGAGGTCGGCCCGGGGTGGTGACGCAGGGACCTGGGTGCTGATCGCCGGGGGAGGGACGGCCGGCCATGTCCTGCCCGGCGTGGCCGTGGCCCAGGCCCTGGTGGCTGCCGGGCATCCCCCCGACAGCGTCCACTGGATGGGCAGCGCCGTGGGCATCGAGGCCCGGCTCGTGCCCGAGGCCGGCTTCGGCGTCACCCTCCTGCCCGGGAGGGGCATCGAACGACGGTTGTCGCGAGCCAGCGTTGCCGCCGCCTGGGGCCTGGTCCGCGCCGCCGTCACCGCACTGTCCGAGATGAAGACCCGGCGGCCGGCCGTGGTCGTCTCCCTGGGCGGTTACGCGAGCGTGCCCGGAGCGGTAGCCGCCATCGTGTTCGGTGTGCCGCTCGTCCTGTGCGAGCAGAACGCTGTTCCCGGCGCCGCCAACCGGCTCTTCGGGCCCTTCGCCCAGGCCACCGCGGCATCGTTCCCGGGCACCGGGCTGGCCCGGACGATGGTTACCGGCAACCCCATTCGTCCCGAGATGCTCGCCGTCGACCGGGACCGCGACCGGGACAAGGCCCGCCGGGCGCTCGGCCTGCCCACCGACCGGAAGGTGGTGGCGGCCTTCGGCGGATCGCTGGGCTCCCGGCGCATCAATCTCGCCGTGCTGGAGGCTCTCGAACGGTGGGCCGACCGCACCGACCTGGTGGTCCGTCACGTCGTCGGGCGCCGCGACTGGGGGCTGGTCAGCGAGTCCGTCCCCAGCCTGCCGACCGGGGGGTTGGTGTACGACCCGGTGGAGTACGAAGAGCGCATGGACCTCTTGCTGGCGGCGGCCGATGTGGCTGTCTGCCGGGCCGGCGGGTCGGTGGCCGAGCTGACCGCGGTCGGCATCCCGGCGATCTTGGTCCCCCTCCCCGGCGCCCCCGGCGACCACCAGACCGCCAACGCCCGTCACCTGGTCGACGCCGGTGCCGCGGTGATGGTGGCCGACGGCGAGCTGAACGGCGCCCGCCTGGTCGCCGAGGTGAACGCCCTGGTGGACGACAAGACCACCCTCGCGGCGATGGCGACCGCCTCCGCCGGAGCAGCTCACCGAGACGCCGCCGAGGCCGTCGTCGCCCTGGTCGAGAAGCACGCCCGCCGTGACTGATCAACCGGGCGTGAACCTGACCCGGCCCCGACGTATCCATCTGGTGGGTATCGGGGGAGCGGGCATGAGCGCCATCGCCGAGGTGCTCGTGGCCCAGGGCCACCTCGTGTCGGGCAGCGACCTGATGAGGTCGCCGGTGGTGGAGCGCCTCGCCTCCCTAGGGGTGGTGGTCACCGTCGGCCACGACGGAACGGCCGTCGGCAGCGCCGAGATCGTCACGCCGTCGACCGCCATACCGGCGGACAACCCTGAGCTGGTCGCCGCCGGCGAGCGTTCCATCGCCGTCGTTCGCCGGGGCCCGTTGCTGGCCGCCATCGCCGCCAGTCGCCGCACGATCGCCGTCGCCGGGACCCACGGCAAGACGTCCACCACGGCCATGCTCGCCACCACCCTGGCGGGAGCCGGCCTTCGGCCCTCGTACATCGTCGGCGGCCTGATCGGCGGGATGGCCACCGGGGCCCGCTGGGACACCGGCGAGTGGTTCGTGGTCGAGGCCGACGAGAGCGACGGAACCTTCCTCGACCTCCCCGTCGACGTGGGCGTGGTCACCAGCGTGGCGCCCGACCACCTCGACCACTGGGGCGACCTCGACGCCCTCGAGGCCGCCTTCGGCCGGTTCCTCGCCGGTGCCCGCAAGGCGCTGGTCTGTGCCGACGACCCGCCCGCCGCCCGGATCGGCCGCCAGGTCGGCGCTGTCACCTACGGGACGGCCCCCGACGCCGACTATCGGCTGGCCGGCCTGGTGCTGGAACCGGCGGCCAGCAGCTTCGTGCTCGAACACGGTGGGCGGGCGCTGGGCCGGGTGCGGGTCCCCGCCCCCGGGCGCCACAATGCCCTCAACGCCGCCGCCGCCCTAGCCGCGACCGTGGAGGGTGGGGCGGGCCCGGGGGTGTCGTTCGAAGCCCTCGCTTCCGCTCTGGCGGCCTATCCCGGGGTCGACCGGCGCTTCCAGGTGAGGGGCCAGGCCGGCGGCGTGACCGTGGTCGACGACTATGCCCACCTGCCTGCGAAGGTGGCCGCCGCCGTCGCCTCGGCCCGAGGTGGTGGCTGGCGACGGGTGGTGTGCGTGTTCCAGCCCCATCGGTACAGCCGCACTGCCGCCCTCTGGCGTTCGTTCGGCACCGTGTTCGATGGCATCGACCTGCTCGTCGTCACCGACGTCTACGGCGCCGGGGAGGTTCCTCTGCCCGGCATCACCGGCAAACTGGTCGTCGACGCCGTCTGCGAGGCCCGCCCGCGCCAGGCCGTGGCCTGGCTCCCGCAGCGGGACGAGGTGTTGGCGTTCCTGTGGGCCCGGCTGCTTCCCGGCGACGTGTGCCTCACGGTGGGGGCCGGCGACGTCACGACCCTGGCTGTCGACCTCCTGGGGGGCGCCGGCTCTCCGCCGGCGGGCGGGGGCGGTTGAGCGGCGTGGACGATGCCGTCGAGCGGGCCGCCGCCGTCCTGGGCCACCGGGCCCGGCGTCGGATGCCGGTCGGGCCCCTCACCACCTATCGGGTCGGGGGACCGGCCGCCCTGTTCGTCGAGGTCGCCGACGAGGCCGACCTCGAGCTGGTCGGACGGGCGGTGCGGGAGTCGGGAGTGGAGGTGCTGGTCGTCGGCCGGGGCTCCAATCTGCTCGTGGCCGACGCTGGGTTCCCCGGCCTGGCCGTCGTGCTCGGCGCCGGGTTCGGCGAGATCGCCGTGGACGGCACCGACGTGGTGGCCGGGGGCTCGGTGAGCCTGCCGGTTCTGGCCCGGCGAACAGCGGTCGTCGGCCTCACCGGCCTGGAGTGGTCGGTCGGCGTGCCCGGCTCGGTGGGCGGCGCCGTGCGCATGAACGCCGGGGGCCACGGCAGCGACATCAGCCGGACGCTGGTGTCGGTCCGGGTCTACGACCTCGCCGGAGGGAACGTCGACGGCGTTTCCGGAGACGCCGGCCGTCTCCAGGGGACCGTCGGCGTCGACCGGCTGGATCTCGGATACCGGCGCTCGGCCCTGGGCCCGGCTCACGTGGTGGTCTCGGCCCGGTTCGCTCTCATACCCGGCGACCGCGTCGCTTCCGAAAGGGCGATCGCCGACATCGTCCGCTGGCGGCGGGCGCACCAGCCCGGGGGGAGCAACGGCGGGTCGGTGTTCACCAACCCCCCCGGAGACTCCGCCGGCCGCCTGATTGACGACGCTGGCCTGAAGGGCCTGCGGCGGGGATCCGCGTTCGTGTCGCCCAAGCATGCCAACTTCGTACAGGTGGACGATGGTGGATCGGCCGACGACGTGGCTGCGCTGATGGCCGAGGTGGCCCGCCTGGTGGAGCAGCGCACCGGCGTGAGGCTCCAGGTCGAAAACCACCTTGTCGGCTTCGCTGAGGAGGCTCGATGAAGACTTCAGATCCTAACGTTCGACCAAAGGTTGAGGGTCGGAGGAGGCGCACCTACGGCCGCCGCACGGCCGGGAGTCCGGGCGTTGGCGCTCTGCGGCCCCCAACGGCCCCGACGGTTCGGACGCCTCCCAGGGCGGCGATCGACCCCCGGATCCGCCGACGCCAGATCGACGTGCTGCGCCAAGCCGGGCGGCGCCGCCTCCGCCTTGTCGTGGTCGGCCTGGTGACGGTGGCCCTCCTGGTTGCCGCCTGGGGCGCCACCCGGACACCGCTCCTCGATGTCGATGGCGTGGTGATCGAAGGGGCGACCCAGACAGGTGTTCCGGCAGTGCGCACCGCCGCCACCATCGACCGTGGGGTGGCCATGACGGATGTCGACGGCACCGGGGCGGCCCGACGGGTATCGAGGCTGCCGTGGGTCCTGCGCACCGATGTGGTGCGTGAATGGCCCTCGACGGTACGGATCCGGGTCGTCGAGCGAACCGCGGTGGCAGTCATCCGCCAGGATGGGGCGGCGTGGGTGCTCGTCGACCGGGCCGGTCGGGTGCTCGCTCCGGCGGTGGTCCCCCCCCCGGGCCTGGTGGTCGTCGACGGCGTTCCCGCCGGCGGCGCCCCGGGGACCAACGTGGCCGCGCCGGCGCGCAACCCATTGGAGGTGGCGGCCGAGCTGCCGTCGGGACTGGCTCCGAGAGTGGCGACGGTGACCCTCGGGACCAACGGCGTCGAGCTCCGCCTGAAGCCCCAGGGGGTGGTCCAGCTCGGGGACAACACGGCCGTGGCCGACAAGCTGCGGGCCGCCCTCACGGTGTTGGCGGCAGTCGACGGAAGGACGGTGTCGAACCTCGACGTCCGTATTCCCTCGACTCCTGTGTTGACTCGGCTCTAGCCCTTCACTAGAGTGTCGACCCAAAGGACAGGGTAACATAACTGTCAACCTGTAGTGGAGGTGGAGGCTCGGTTGAGTTCGACCAACGGGCGACGTCAATCGGGCCCTACAACGAGGACGAGGCCACGACCAGTGGCCACGAGTAACGGCAAAGTCGTGACGGCACACCGCGCGAAAACACCGCGCGTTCGAACAGACGGAGGGCACACGATGATCGGCGCACCCCAGAACTACCTGGCTTTGATCAAGGTGGTCGGCATCGGCGGGGGCGGCGTCAACGCCGTGAACCGCATGATCGATGCCGGTCTCAAGGGCGTCGAGTTCATCGCCGTCAACACCGACGCCCAAGCGCTGCTCATGAGCGACGCCGACGTCAAGCTCGATATCGGCCGGGAGCTGACCCGCGGTCTCGGGGCGGGGAGCGATCCCGACGTCGGGCGCCAGGCTGCCGAAGCCCATCGCGACGAGATCGAGGAAGTCCTCAAGGGCTCCGACATGGTCTTCATCACCGCGGGCAAAGGCGGTGGCACCGGCACGGGCGGCGCTCCGGTCGTGGCCGAGATCGCCAAGTCGTTGGGGGCGCTCACCGTCGGAGTGGTCACCCGGCCGTTCGCCTTCGAGGGCCGTCGCCGGGCGGTGCAGGCCGAACAGGGCATCGCCACCCTGAAGGAGAAGGTCGACACCCTCATCGTCATCCCCAACGACCGACTGCTGTCGGTGTCGAACGACAAGACGTCGGCTCTCAACGCCTTCAAGATGGCCGACGAGGTCCTTCTCCAGGGCGTCCAGGGCATCAGCGACCTCATCAACACGCCGGGACTCATCAACACCGACTTCGCCGACGTGAAGATGATCATGAGCAATGCCGGATCGGCCCTGATGGGCATCGGGTACGCCTCCGGCGAGGGACGGTCCCTCAACGCCGCCCGGGCCGCCATCTCCAGCCCTCTGCTGGAGTCGTCGATCGAGGGTGCCCGTGGGATCCTGCTCAACATCTCCGGCGGAAGCGACCTGGGCCTGTTCGAGGTCAACGAGGCGGCCGAGATCATCCACGATGTGGCTCACCCCGACGCCAACATCATCGCCGGCATGGTGATCGACGAGTCCATGGGAGACGAGGTCCGGGTCACGGTGATCGCTGCCGGTTTCGACCGGTGGGACGACACCCGCGACAGCGTCACCGCCGAGTCCAGCCGTCCCTCGTCTCTCGGTCTCGATGCCGAGGAGGGCGACGACGACCTGTTCGGCCGATCCGGTAGCCCGCTGGGCCTCGACGAGGAAGACGACTTCGACGTCCCGTCGTTCCTGAAGTAGGGCAGTGCCGGCTGACCCCGGACTCGACTGGCCGATGTCTGACATGGCCACGGACCAGGTATGACCACCGTGGACCTGCCGGGTGGTGCCTCGGCGCGGTTCACCAGTAGGGCCGACGGAGACATGGGCCACGGCGGCGACTACGCCTACGAGGTGGCGCCCGAGGTGGCCAGTCGCCGTCGCGCCGTGCTCGACCTGCCGTGGACCTGGCTCCGTCAGGTCCACGGCAATGCGGTCGTCCGCGTCGCCGCCCCCGGCGGGTCGGCCGGGGCCACGGCCGACGCCGCCGTCACCGCAGAACCGGGTTGCGCGCTCGCCGTGCTCACCGCCGACTGCGCGCCGGTCGTGCTGGCCAGCGCCGAGGGCGTGTTAGGCGCGGCGCACGCCGGTTGGGCCGGGCTCACGGCCGGAGTGCTCGAGCGGACGGTGGAGGCCATGGGCGACCTCGGTGCCGCCAGGGTGCGTGCGGTCATCGGCCCGTGCATCCGGTACGAGTGCTACGAGTTCGGCGAGGCCGACCTCGACCGGATCGCTCAGCGCCTCGGTCCCGAGGTACGGGCTCGCGACGGCTCCGGTGCTGCCGCGCTCGATCTGGTCGCCGGCGTGCGTTCCGCGCTGCAACGGGCCGGCGTCGACGATGTCGACGACCTCGGCTCGTGTACGGCCTGCTCGCCGGACTGGTACTCCTGGCGAGCCCGCCGCGAGCGCGAGCGTCAGGTGGCGGTGGTATGGCGGTGAGCGAGCACCACGGGGTCGCTGAGAATCACGGTGCAGCGGAGGAGCGCAGCTCACGGCGGCCAGGCGGCCCCAGCCGGCTGAGCCCAGCCGACGTCGGCGACCGCCTGGCCGCAGTGCACGACAGGATCACCGCGGCAGGGGGAAGCGTCGCCGACGTCACCGTGGTGGCCGTCACCAAGGGGCACGGTCCGGCCGCCGCCGCCGCCGCCCTCGAGGCCGGCCTCACTGATGTCGGCGAGAACTACGCCGCCGAACTGGCGACCACCGCCGCCGCCCTGCTCGCCGCCGGTGGTCCGATGCCTCGGTTGCACTTTCTCGGCCACGTGCAGCGGAACAAGGTGCGCAGGATCGCCGATCTCGTCCACCTCTGGCAGGGCATCGACCGACGGGCGGCGGGCCAGGAGATCGCCCGCCGTCACCCTGGAGCGTCGGTTCTGGTTCAGCTCGACATCTCCGGTGAGTCGGCCAAGAACGGTTGCCACCCCACCGAGGCCGCCGGCCTGGTCGACGAGTTGGTCGACATCGGCCTCCACGTAGGTGGTTTCATGGCCGTGGGCCCGACCGGGCCTCCCGAAGATGCCCGACCCGGGTTTCGGCAGCTGGTGGCACTCGCCGATCGACTAGGCCTGCCCGAACGTTCCATCGGAATGACCGACGACCTGGACGTGGCGGTGGCCGAGGGAGCCACCATGATTCGGGTGGGCCGAGGCTTGTTCGGTCCACGGAATGGCGCCGACGACCTGCGACGATAGGCTGCATAGCCAAGGAGGGTTCCGCAAATGGCATCGGTTTGGCGACGAACGATGGTCTACCTCGGCCTCGTCGACGACGAGGAGTACGACGACTATGAGCCCTACGACGAAGCGCCGCCGCCACCCGCGCCCGCGCCCCGCCGTCAGGCACCGGTCCGCCAGGCGGCGGTCCGCCAGGCACCGGTCGATCCCGTCTTCGAGCCAGAGCCCGCCCCGGGCGCCGTGCGCACGCTGCCGCGCGAGCCTGAGCCCAGTGGCATCACAATCCAGCGGCCGGCCGTCGTGCGCCCCATCGTCACGGCCCAGCAACCCAAGGTGCACGTGGTGGCACCCAACGGCTTCAACGACGCCCAGGAGATCGGCGACAAGCTGAAGGTCAGCCAACCGGTGATCCTGAACCTCCAGGGTGTCAACCGCGACCTGTCCCGGCGCCTGATCGACTTTGCCAGCGGCCTCACCTACGGGCTCGGCGGCCAGATGGAGCGCGTCGCCGAACAGGTCTTCCTGCTCACGCCCTCCAACGTGGAACTTCCCGCCGAGGAGAAGAGGCGCCTGCAGGAGCGCGGCTTGTACCGCGCCTGAACAGTGCAGGTCATCCTCTGTCGGCTTCTCGACGCCTATCTCATCCTCCTCTTCGGGCGCATCATCCTGTCGTGGTTCCCGATCGAGTCGGGTTCGGCTATCGCGTCGATCTTCGGGTTCCTGTATGCCGTCACCGAACCGGTGCTAGGACCGATCCGACGGGTGATCCCGCCGATGGGCATGGGGGGGATGGGGTTCGATTTCTCACCCCTCATCGTCATCCTGGGCATCTCGTTGCTACGCGGCTTCATCTGCTGAGGCGCGGTCCGACGGCCCGGCGCGCCAGGCCTGCGCTACGGCATCATGGGCGGCGTCGACCGCCGAGATAGCATCCAACGATGGCCGATACCTTTTCGCCCCTTCGGGGTTCCGCTGTGCGCGTTCAACTGATGGGATGGTGACTTTGTGGTCCTGGTGAGTTTCGTCCTCGTCGTGGTGGCGGCCATCACGCTCGTGATCGGCCTGCTCCAGTCCGGCCTCGGGATCATCTATGTGTCGATCGGCTGTTCGGTGCTCGCCGGCATCGTCCTGGCCACGGCCGTGCTGCGTGGCCGACCCGAGCCCAGGGTCGCCGGCGCGCCTTCCCAGGCCGGCGGCGGGGCCCAGCCCGCCCCCGCCCCGAACACGTGGGTGTCTCCCGACCCCACCCCCGCCGCCCCACTCCCGTCCTCGCCCGCGCCCCAGCCGGTGACCGCGGGGACCTCCGCCGGCGCCCTCGGCGACGGGGGAGTGGCCTTGGCCGAACGCGACGACCGCACCGAGTCCCTCGACCGGGTCGAGTCCGACGAGTTCGCGCCCGACGACGATTTCGCGATCCACGACTACGATCGGCTGCGAGTCACGGAGATCCTTCCCATGCTGGCCGAGCTGTCCGACGATCAGCTCGAAGCCGTCGACGAGCGAGAGCGGTCAGGCAAGAACCGGGCCATGGTGCTCAATCGCATCGAGGCCCAGAAGCAGAGCCGCGCTTCGGAGGCGTGGGACGTCGACGACGTGGGTTGGGACGCCGCCGCCGAGGCTGCTCCGGAACCGTCCCGCCCGGAACCGTCCCGCCCGGAGCCGGCCGTCCGTTCGGGCTCGGAGTCAGGCTCGCGCCAGGGCCCGATGGCCCAGGCACCGGCCGCCGCCACCGCCGCGGTCGGCGAGTTTCCGATCCCCGACTTCGACGACCTCAAGGCATTGGAGGTCCTGGGTCGCCTCCCCGACCTCACCGTGAGCGAGCTGCATCTGGTGCGGCGTCGGGAGGAGGACGGGTTCCGCCGGGCGATGGTTCTCAATCGCGTCGACCGACTCATCGAGGAAGCGCCTCCGGAGCCCGAGCCGGTGGTCGTCGCGCCCAGGCGCCGTTCCACGACCCGGGCTACGTCGGTCAAAGCGTCGGCCAAGCGGACCGTGGCCACCAAGAGCGCGGCGGCCAAGGGAGCGCGTGGGGCGGCCACCGCCGCCACGGCCCGGAAGCGGACCAGCGCCACCAAGGCGGCTGCACCGGTGGCCAAGAAGGCCACGGCCTCGACCAGGAAGGCCTCGGCGACGACCCGGAAGGCGGTTGCCGAGACCAGGTCAGCTACGGCCAAGAAGGCGGCGTCGACCCGCAAGGCCGCCCCCGCCAGGAGGCCCACCAAGAAGCGCTGAACTCTGGCGGCGGGCACCCGTGTAGTCGTCGCGGGGACTCGGTCCCCTGACTTCAGCCGCTGATTTCCAGCTTCACCACGAGGGCCTCGCCATCGACGTCGATGGCGTGTCCGTCGGTGACATCGTCCACGGCCAGTCGGGTGGCCAGGACCTCGGCCGCCAACCACTCGCCATGGGCGTCGATGGCGGCCGCGACTCGCCCGCCGGCGGGAGCGGCGACGACGAGGTCGATCCGATCGGTGAGAGCCAGGTCCAACCGCTTGCGCAGGTCGTTGAGAGCCCGGATCAGCTCCCGCGCCGTCCCCTCGCGTTCGAGGGCTTCGTCGAGCTCCAGGTCGAGGGCTACCGCCCACCCACCGTCCTGGGCCAGGGCCAGCTCCTCGTGACGGTCGGCTCGGACCTCCACGTCTTCGGGGCCCAGCCGTTCGCCCGCCACCTCGAACCAGCCCTGGGTCTCCAACAAGTTGCGCACCTCGGCGCCGTCGACGCCGGCGAGGGCGGCCTTGACGTCGTTCACCCGGGGCCCGAGCCGGGGCCCGAGCGCCCGGAAGTTGGGGACCACCCGCCAGGTCATGAGCTCGGCCAGCGACGTGACCTCCTCGAGCTCCTTCACGTTGAGCTCGTCGGCGATCTCCCGCCGCACCTCGTCGGTGAGCTCGACCTCGGGGTGCAGCAGGAAGGCCCGGCGTAGGGGCTGGCGGACCCGGGCCTGGGCCTCGCTACGCGCCGCCCGCCCCAGGCCGACCAGGCGCCGGGTGGCTGCCATCTGGGCGATGACCGCGCCGTCTGGGTCCGAGCGGCCCGGCCAGTCGCTGAGATGCACCGACGTCTCGCCGGTGAGGGTGACGTAGAGCTCGTCGGCCACGAACGGGCAGAAGGGGGCGAGGAGCTGCGCCGTGGTCACCAGGCACCGGTGCAGGGTGGCGTGGGCGGAGGTCCCGTCTGCGGTGGCTCCCCAGAACCGGGGCCGCGAGCGACGGACGTACCAGTTCGACAGATCATCGACGAACTCGGCGAGCGTCGTCGTCGCACCCAGGGCGTCGAAGTCGGTCATCGCCTCGGTGACCGACGCCACCGTCTCGGCGAGACGGGCCAGCACCCATCGATCCAGCAGGTGGTCGGTGGGCGCGATCGGTGCCTCTTCGCCGACGGGGGTCCAGCCGTCGATGTCGGCGTAGGTGGCGAAGAAGGCGAACACGTTCCACAAGGTGACGAGGGTCCGGCGGGCGGCCTCGCGGATGCCGTCCTCGTAGACCCGCCGGCTGGTCCACGGCGACCCGGCGGAGAAGAAGTACCAGCGCAGGGCATCGGATCCGTGGGCGCCGATGACGTCCCAGGGATCGATGACGTTGCCCTTGCTCTTCGACATCTTCTGACCGTCGGCGTCGACGATGTGGGCCAGGCACACCACGTTGCGGAACGGCGTGCTCCCGAACACGAGGGTATTGACGGCGAGGAGCGAGTAGAACCAGCCCCTGGTCTGGTCGATCGCCTCGCAGATGAAATCGGCGGGGAAGGCCGTGGGGGTTTGCCCGGTTGCCCCCTCGAAGGGGAAGTGGTGCTGGGCGGAGGGCATGGATCCGGAGTCGAACCAGGCGTCGAGCACGGGCGCCAGACGACGGCCCACCAACCCGCAGCCGGGCGCAGGGCAGGCGATCTCCACGTCGTCGACGGCGGGACGGTGGAGGTCGAGACGGTCGAGATCGCGCCCGGCCAGGCGCCGGAGCTCGTCGACGGAGCCCACGCAGGTGTCGTGGCCGTCGGGGCAACGCCACATGGGCAGGGGAGTGCCCCAGTAGCGGTCGCGGGACAGAGCCCAGTCGACGTTGTTCTCCAACCAGTCACCGAAGCGACCGTGCTTGATGTGGTCGGGGTACCAGGTCACCCGCTCGTTCTCCCGCAGGAGGTCGGCCTGGCGCTCCGAGGTCCGGACGAACCACGAGGTCTTGGCCCAGTAGAGCAGGGCGGTGCCGCAGCGCCAGCAGTGGGGATAGGCGTGAAGGTATGGCTCCTCCCTCAGGAGCAGCCCCCGGACGGCCAGGTCGGCGATGACCTCCTTGTCGGTCTCCTTCACCCGTCGCCCGGCCCACGGGGCCACCCGCTCGTCGAAGGTGCCGTCGGCGAGCACGGGGTTCACGACGGGCAGGTTCCACTGCCGGGCGGCTTCCATGTCGTCGACCCCGAAGGCCGGAGCCAGGTGGACGATGCCCGTGCCGTCGTCGGTGGTGACGAAATCGGCCGTGACCACGACCGAGGCACGATCGTCGACCTCGACGAGCTCGAAGGGCCGTCGGTAGCGGCGGCCGGCCAGGTCGGTGCCGGTGAATCGGCCTCGCACCTCGGCACCCTCGCCGACCACGGCGTGGGCCCGGGCTTCGGCCAGAACAAGATCGCGTCCGCCGGCCGGATCGGCCACCTGGACGTAGCTGATGTCGGGCCCCACCGCTGCGGCCACGTTGGACACGAGGGTCCACGGGGTGGTCGTCCACACGGCCAGGTCGGCATCGGCGTCCACCAACGGGAAGCGGACGTAGGCGGACGCGTCGGTGATGTCGCGGTAGGCGCCGGGTTGGCCCAGCTCGTGCGACGACAGGGCGGTTCCGCAGCGAGGGCAGTAGGGGCTTACCCGGTGGCCCTCGTAGAGGAGGCCCTCGTCGTGGAGGCGCTTCACCAGCCACCAGACCGATTCCACGTAGTCGTCGGACATCGTCCAGTAGGCGTTGTCGGTGTCGATCCAGACGCCCGAGCGCTCGGTCAGGGCGGCCCAGTCGTGCACGTAGCGACGGACCGACTCCCGGCAGTGCTCGTTGAAGCGCCCGATCCCGTACTCCTCGATCTGGCCCTTCCGGGTGAAGCCGAGCTCCTTCTCCACCTCGATCTCCACGGGGAGCCCGTGACAGTCCCAGCCCCCCTTGCGGGGGACGTCGTAGCCGGCCATGGTGCGGAACCGGGGAAACAGGTCCTTGAAGGCGCGGGCCCACACGTGGTGGAGACCGGGCCGGCCATTGGCCGTGGGCGGTCCTTCGTAGAACACCCACGGCGGGCCACCGGCCCGGTACCGGCCGACCTCGGCCGCCAACCCCGAGGCGCGCCAGCGGTCGAGCACCCGTTCCTCGAGGGCGACGAAGTTGACCTGGCTGTCGACGGGTCCGAAGGGCACGGGGCCTTACGATACGGCCCAGTCGACCGCACGACCGTCGGACGGGCTAGAAAGCCCTATGGGTCAGAGAGATAGCTGCCTGTACATTCCATGAGCCACCTTCGAGGTGAGTTTGCCCATCACAATGCACAAGAAGTGATCTTCTGACCCTCATGGACGTCGACGAGCTGTACACCACCGCTGGCGATGATGCCGTGGTGCTCAATGTGCACCTCCAGCCCGGCGCCGGTCGCACGGCCGTGGTGGGCCGACATGGGCAGGCCCTCAAGGTTCGGGTGGCCGTGCCGCCCGAAGGAGGGCGGGCCAACGAGGCCTGCGCAACCCTGTTGGCCGACACCTTCGCGGCCACCGCCGTCGAGCTCGTCGGCGGGGCTAAGGGCCGGGAGAAGCGCTTCAAGGTCACCGGTGTCGACCTCGACGATTTTCGGCGACAGTTGGAGCGAATCGTGGGTGGTGGAGCGGGTGGCTCGGGTCCGGAAAACCGTCCGATCGGGCGCAGGTAAGACACCGACGCCTGCTAGAATGCGCGGCTCCGAGGTCACCGTGCGGCCCCTTCGGAGCCCGCCGTCTGAGTTCGCCGTCATCTCTTCCACCCCCCTCGAGACCAAGCCGGTGCGCCATGCCGAAGCGAACGAAGACTGCAGTCGCATCGAAGCAGCCGACTGCTGCCCGCGCCACGACCGCCGCGGTCAAAGCCCCGCGCCGACCACGCACGCCGTCGGCCGCCAGCGCCACCAAGGGTGGGGCCTCGGCCACTGACCGCTTTCTTGAGGACCAGCGGGCGCTCCTGCTCAGCGAGCGGGAGGCATCACTGCGCCAAGCCGAGTCGCTGCGGGCAGAGGCCGAGCAACTGGCCGAGGAGATGGAGCCCGGCGACACCCAGTTCGACGAGGAGTCCGGCGAGGGTGCCACCGTCAACGTGGAGCGCGAGCGCGACCTGGCCCTGTCGGCTCAGGCCCGGGCCTCCGCCGACGACGTCGACGTGGCCCTGGCCAAGATCGACCGGGGCACCTACGGCACCTGTGAGCGGTGCGGCCAGCCCATCCCCCGGGCCCGCCTGAAGGCCATGCCGTCGGCCACGTTGTGCGTCGGATGCAAGAGCGGGGGGCTGTCGCGTCGCTGACGCCGACCAGACCCGCGCCGGGCCCAAGCGGCCCCCCGAGCGGGACACAGGGCCCGATCAGGCCCTCACGGGAGAACAGGCCCGGAGCGGCCCCCCGAGCGGGACACAGGGCCAGAGCGGCCCCCCGAGCGGGACACAGGGTCAGAGCGGCCCCCCGGCGGGAGAACCGGGGCCGAGCGGCTCCTTGGGCAGCACGCGGGGCGAGCCGGGGTGGGCGCGACGCGCCGGCGTTCTTCTCGGCGTGGCCGCGACGGTGGTGGTGCTCGACCAGGTGACCAAGGCGTGGGCGATGCACCGCCTGGCCGACGGGCCGGTCGACATCGTCGGCCCCGTGCGCTTCAACCTCACCCGCAACACCGCGGGCGCCTTCGGCCTGGGCGGAGCCCTCGTGCCCTTCCTGGCTGTCGGGGCGCTGGTCCTGGTGGTGGCGCTCGTGGCTCGCGCCGACGTCATGGCGCGCCCGGGCCTGGCCCTGGCTGCCGGCCTGGTGCTGGGTGGGGCTCTCGGCAATCTCGTCGACCGCCTGGTCCGCTCGCCCGGGCTGCTCCGCGGCGCCGTCGTCGACTTCGTCGACCTCCGGTGGTGGCCGGTGTTCAACCTGGCCGACGCCGCCATAACCTGTGGCTGCCTGATCCTGCTGTGGTCGGGTTGGCGGACCCAGTCATCGTGATGAGCCCGGACCCGGCAGCCGGCACCCAGCGGGCGCAGGCCGAGGTCACCCCGACCCTCGCCGGCGAACGTCTCGACCGCGTCATCGCCCTTCTCTGGGACCTTTCGCGCCGTCAGGTGGCCGAGCTGGTGACCTCCGGCGGCGTGCACCTGAGCGGGAAGGTGGCGGCGGTGCGGGCGTACCGGGTGGTCGAAGGCGACGTCATCGAGGTCGACCTGTCCCGCTCGACCGAGCCGACCGGGGTCGAGCCAGACCCGAGCGTCGAGGTGGCCGTCGTGGCGTGCGACGACCAGGTGATCGTGGTCGACAAGCCCGCCGGGCTCATCGTCCATCCCGGTGCCGGTCATCCCACGGGCACGCTCGTCAACGGCCTGGTGTCCCGTTGGCCGGAGATCGCCGGCGTGGGCCAGCCCCTCCGGCCGGGCATCGTCCACCGCCTCGATGCCGGCACCTCGGGCCTGCTCGTCGTGGCCCGGACGCCGTCGGCGTACACCTCTCTCGTCGCTCAACTGGCGGCGCGCACGGTGGGCCGCCGGTACCTGGCCCTGGTCTGGGGACGGGTGGAGGCCCCCGTCGGCCTCATCGACGCACCGGTGGGCCGTTCCCAGCGGGACCGCACGCAGATGGCCGTGTCGGCCGACGGGCGGGAGGCTCGAACCCGGTACGAGGTGATGTCCCGCCACGACGAGCCGGCTCCGGTCACCCTCGTGGCCTGCGGGCTGGAGACGGGCCGGACCCATCAGGTACGGGTGCACCTGGCCGCCATCGGCCACCCGGTGGTGGGGGACGTCCGGTATGGTGGGGCACGCCCGCAACTACAGGTCAGCCGGCCGTTTCTGCATGCCTTCGAGCTCGGCTTCGACCACCCGGCAACCGGCGAGCGCCGGAGCTGGACCTCGCCCTTGCCGTCCGACCTCGAGGAAGTGCGTGAGCTTCTCCACTGATCCCCGATTCCCGGTCAGCACCGAAGACGACACCGCCGCCCGCCGGATACTGCTCCTGTTCGCCGCCAGCCTGATCGTGGTGGGCCTCGGCGGCCTGCTGGCCGTCACCATCACCCATTGGCCCGGAAAGAGCACGCCTACCGTGGTCGCCAAAGACGCCGGCACGCTGTCCAGCGGGCTCGGGCCCCAGCCGGGTGACGTCGTCGCCGGCTACCTGTCAAGCCGCTCGACGGCCCTGGCCGCGGCCACCGGCAACCGCACGGCTGTGGTGTCGCTCCCGGACTATGCCAGCGAGGTCCAGGCTCGGGGGGCCGTCGGCCAGGCCAAGGTGGTCGGCCTCCTGGCTGCCGTTCCGGGCGGGCTACCCGCGGTCGTGACCGGGTCGATGACCGACTGGGTGAACGGCCAGGTGGCCGACAAGCGCAGTGACCGCGACGAGATGAAGTCGCTCGTGCCCACGGTCGACGATCCCCAGTTCAAGGCCTTCTACCAGGACGAGATCGCCCGCCTGAACAAGCTTCTCGACGGCGTCACTCCCGACGGCCCCCTGGTGTTCGGCGTGGTCGTGGAAGCCCCGTCGTCGGCCCTCCAGGTGCTGGGCGGGTCGGGTCAGGTTCGCCTCGTCGACGTGGCGCCGCCCGGGGTGGTCGCGCCGGGCACCGCCATCCGGGGCCTGCGGCCGGAGGAGACAGCCAAGGCCAACGACCCGCCCACCCGCCCGTCGTAGCAGAGGCGGCGCCGCAGTCCGGGCACCTCTGTCTACGTCAGGATGGGTGACGACATCCGGGCCTGGGTGTTCTTCACCCGGTTGGTCATGTCGGCCAGGGTGAACGAGTCGAGATGATGGCGCATGTGCTCGCCCACGTCGGCCCACACGCTGAGCAGGACGCACTGGCCCTCGTGGTCACAGGCGCCGTTCTGATGGGGCTCGCCGAAGTCGCCGGCCACGATCGGCCCGTCGACGGCACTGACAATGGCGCTGAGGGTGATCTCGGCAGCCGGGCGGGCCAGCACGTAGCCGCCGCCCACCCCCCGCTTGGAACGAACCAGGCCGGCCCCCTTGAGAGCCAGGAGGATCTGTTCCAGGTAGGGCTGGGGGAGACCCGTTCGCTCGGCGATGTCGCGCACCGACGTGGGTGTGCCGTTCTCCCCGTGCAGGGCCAACGAGAGAAGGGCCCGGCTGGCGTAGTCGCCTCTGGTCGAGACTCTCACCCCCCCCATGGTACGGGGTCCCAACGACCTCGGGGTGATGGGCACCCACGGTAGGGTGACCCGGATGGACGAGGGAGC